>JAJTHA010000179.1 GCA_021299565.1 Candidatus Caenarcanales bacterium | reverse complement strand
GCATCAGCCGCAGCAAGCATACCATTATTAGTGATTTTGACAGCAGTTTGATCATCAGCGTCAAAATACAATTCACTATCAATGGTGTTTACAAAAACTTTACCAAAACCAGCTGGAGCCGTAAGAGCAGTAATTTCTCTAAATGACATATCGCCATTAACTGTTAATTTGGCGTTTGGAGCGGTGAAACCTATACCAGTATTGCTTGTTGCAGTGTCTACGTAAAGCTGGTTGGTGTTGACAGCAAAATCACCAGCTGCAGCAAGATTGATATTTAAATTGTTTCCTGAAGCTGGACTGAAGCTTATTGCACCAGTGTTTTGGGTAAATGTTGTTGATGCTCCTGTCAAAGAGATATTAATATCTGCGATAGCGATATCACCATTCACCCTGAAAGTAGTACCAGTAGCGGTAGTGAGAGTCCCAGATGTAAATTGATCACTAGTATCTGATCTCAAGAACTGCAGCGAATCTATGGTGTCTAAAGTATTGGCATCTCCTAGAGAAATAGAACTTGGGTTGGTCCACGAAGCAAGTCCCACTGCATCACTGGTCAAAATATAATTATTGCCGGCGCCTGTAGTTAGTTTAAACCCTGTCGTCTGCATAGTTCCAGCTACTTCTAGTTTTTCAGTTGGAGTCGTAGTCCCGATACCAACATTGGTTGCTGAAGTGTCAACATAAAGTTGGTTTGTGTTAACAGCAAAGTCTCCAGTTGTAGCGAGGCTAACGTTGAAGTTAGTTCCAGAAGCTGGTCTCACGGAAATAGCTCCAATAGAACCGTTGAGTGTTGTTGACGCACCTGTGAAATCTACAACAGTATCAGCAATCGCAAGGTTTCCATTCACTCTAAATGTAGTGCCAGCTGCTGTAGTAAGAGTGCCGCTGGTAAATTGATCGCTAGTGTTTGAACGTAAGAATTCACTTGAATCTATGCCGTCGAGAGTGTCTGCCGTGCCTGAAGTTTGTAGATCAAACTGATTGCCGCTTGCATCTAAGAACATCAAGTTTGCAGTTGCACCGTTGACATATAGTTTGCCAAAGCCACTAGTGTTGCCTGGTCTAGAATTGTGTTGAAGCATCAATTCGCCGTTGAATCGTGTGATTGAATTGTCAGTAAACAATACTCTTCCATTGAGCACTGGATCTTGTAACATAGCACCGTTGACAAAATACATTCTTGCTCCGTTGAAATAATTATTGCTATAGAAGCTACTGTTTCTGATGATAGTTCTATTTACAACACCGTTACTATAATAGCTATTGAGAATATTTCCATTGAAAATATCACCATTGATGAAATTTGAGTTAAAAATATTGACATTGTTGACAACACCATTATTTATAGTGAGATTGTTCACGCTTCCGTTGTTTGCTGCAACACCAGTGAGTCCTGTGCCATCACCGACAAAAGTTCCAGTGAAAGTACCACCATTGAATTTGTTTGCAAAAATTGTGCCATCTACTTCAAGGTCATCAGCGATAATCGCATCGTTAGTGCCATCAATAAAGTTCGGCGCACCACTTCCTACATCCAATAATGAAGATGGACTTAGATCACCGATACCCACTCTAGCTAGAGAAGTATCGACATAAAGTTGATTAGAGTTAACTGCAAAATCACCAGCACCTGATAAATTGACATTTAGATTATTGCCTGCCCCTGGAGTCAAGCCTATAAAGCCAGTTGCTGTAAAGGTTGTGTTAGCTCCGTCTAAAGTTATATTTGTGTCTGCAATAGATACATTTGAAGAATTGATATCAAGAATAGCATCACCAGCAACACTAAGTGTTTTGGATGCTTTAGTGAAGCTTAGTGCGCCGTTACCAGCTAGAGTGCCAGCGTCATTAAACTGGAACCAAGTATTGGATCCACCAGGAGCTCCACCGCCACCAGATCCGCCACCCATTAAGTCAAATTGTGTACCGCCTTCATCTAAGAACATCAAATTAGCGGTCGTGCCGTTCACATAAAGCTTACCAAAACCCGTTTCGCCAGCTGGTCTTGATCCATATTGATATAAAACTTGCCCATTGAATCTAGTAATAGAATTGTCAGTGAATAATACCCTACCGTTTAGTACTGGATCTTGTAACATCGCCCCATTGACGAAATACAAGTGTGTGCCATTGAGATAATTATTGTTGTAGAAACTAGAATTAGAAATATTAGTGCGGTTAATTACACCGTTACTATAATAAACGTCAAAAATATTACCATTATTAATGGTGAAATTATTAACCGAACCATTACTAGATGCAACTCCTGTCAAGCCTACCCCACTACCAACAAAAGTGCCGTAGAAAGTACCGCCATTGAATTGATTAGCAAATACAGTGCCATCCACTTCTAGATCGTCAGCGATAATAGCATCGTTAGTACCATCTATAAAGTTTGGAATTCCTCCTGCCACATCTAAAGTCGCTTGAGGAGAAGGATCAAATATACCTACACGTCCAAGAGCATTATCTACTAAGAACATACTTGGACCAACATTGAAATTACCTGCGCCGCTGATATTGACCGAGAAGCTTGTGCCGGCTAAAGGGTTCATGGTGATTGAATCGTCGCCAGTGAATGTTGCACCGCCTCCAATAAGATTGATATTGGTATCATGAATAGCAAGGTCACCATTGATTTGTAGCAAAGTCCCGATTTCCGTTCTTAGGGTTCCCGATGTAAATTGGTCACTGGTGTCTGATCTTAAGAATTGAAGAGAGTCTAACGTGTCTAAAGTATTAGCATCTCCGCCACTACCTCCACCTGCAGCAAGGATATCAAACTGTGTGCCAGTGCTATCTAAGTACATTAGATTTGATGTTGTACCATTGACGTATAATTTCCCAAAGCCAGCGATAGACGATGGTCTAGTGCTATTTTGAAATAAGACTTCGCCATTGAATCTAGTGATTGAATTGTCAGTAAACAAAACTCTGCCGTTTAGTACTGGATCTTGTAGCATAGCTCCATTAACAAAATACATAGTCGTGCCATTGAAATAATTATTGCCATAGAAACTACTATTGCTAATATTTGTGCGGTTTATAGTTCCATTTGTAAAGTAAGAATTATTGATTGTACCGTTATTAATTGTCAAATTATTTACAGTACCATTGCTGGCTGCGATCCCTGTTAAGCCAGAACCATCACCAATAAAGGTTCCGGTGAAAGTGCCACCATTGAATTTATTCGCAAAAATAGTCCCGTCTACTTCCAGGTCATCTTTAATGATCACATCATCTGTACCATCAATGAAGTTTACTATCCCTCCACCAATATCAAGTGTTGCAATTGGTGTTGGAGTATTAATACCTACATAGTTGTTAGGATCAAGAATGATATTGCCTGTTGTTTGAGTGAAAGTCGTAGAAGCTCCGTCTAGAACTATGCTTGTATCAGCAATAGATACATTGTTTGAGTTGATATCAAAAGCCGCATCACTTGCAACAGTAAGTGTTTTGGAGCCTTTTGTGAAGCTTAAAGCTCCATTACCTGCAAGTAAACCTGAATCGTTAAATTGGAACCAAGTATTGTTACCACCTGGAGTGCTTCCACCAGAAAGCGCATTTAGTAAGTCAAAACTTGCTCCGGCATCATCGAGGAAACTTAAATTTGAAGTAGTTGAATTGACAAATAATTTACCAAAGCCACTAGTTGCAGCTGGTGTAGAGCCTTCTTGAATTAAAAGTTCACCATTAAATCGAGTAATTGAATTATCGGTAAATAAAACTCTACCGTTAAGAACAGGGTCTTGTAACATAGCACCATTAACAAAGTGAATAGTAGTACCGTTGAAATAATTATTGTTATAAAAACTTGAATTGTTAATTCTTGAATTGTTGATAGTTATATTGTTGATAGTTCCATTGTTAGCAGCAACTCCTGTTAGATTTGAACCGTCACCATAGAAAGTTCCACCATTGAATTTAGAAGCAAAAACAGTACCGTCAACTTCAAGATCATCTCTTACCAATAAATCATTGAGCCCATCAATAAAATTAGCAGTTCCTCCACCTATATCAAGTAGAGCTTCTGGACTGCTGTCTCCGATTGCGACAGATGAGTTTGAATTATTCGCATAAATTAAATTTGTGTTGACTTTAAACACTCCTGAGCCGCTGATATTCATGGTTAAATCTTGTCCAACTCCGGAATTAAGTGATAAAGGTCCAGTTGCATTTAGAGTAGAGCTGGCTCCGTCTAAATTTATGACTGTATCAGCGATTGATACACTATTTGAGTTAATATCTAAATTAGCGTCGCTAGGAATTGTTAGGGTTCTTGTAGTTTTGTTATAAGCTAGTGAGCCGTTGCCTGCTAGATTTCCTCCATCATTAAACTGGAACCAGGTATCACTGCCACCTGGTGTAAAGGTCATATTAAATGGACTAATTAAATCATAATTATTTCCAGTGTCATCTAAGAAGCTTAAATTTGAAGTTGTACCGTTGACATATATTTTGCCAAAGCTGCTTACGGGTAAAGGTCTGACGCCTTCCTGAAGCAATAATTCACCATTGAATCTAGTAATTGAATTGTCGGTAAATAAAACTCTACCGTTTAATACTGGATCTTGTAGCATCGCTCCATTTATAAAATGCAGTATTGATCCATTCAAATAATTATTGTCATAAAAGTTTACATTTCTAATATTGCTACGGTTGATAGAACCATTTGAGAAGTAACTATTATTGATTCTGCCATTACTTGCATAGTAATTATTGATTGTCGAATTGAGTATTCTTCCATTAGCGAAGATGCTGTTATTGATTCTTCCGTTACTTGCATAGTAATTAAATATGTCTCCGTTATTGCTAGTGCCATTATTGGTTGTGATATTTGTTAAGCCAGCTCCATTGCCTACAAAAGTTCCTCTGAAAACGCCACCATTAAAGACTTGTCCACTGAATAATCTTGCATAATATTCATCTGCAGTAACATTTCCACTTATAAATACATCACCTTGAACAACTCCTCCGTTGAAAACCAATCTAGAACCGTTATGTAGATAAAGTGCTGAACCATTATAGTAATGACTTGCAGTGCCATTGAAATAATTAAATACACTGCCGTTTAGAACATTAAAGACACTACCGTTGTTGAAGAAAACAGTCCCATTGTTAAAAGTGAATCTTGAATTAATCACTGAACCATTATTGATAGTAATGTGATTGGCGGTTCCATTAGAACCCACTCCACCACCGCTACCGCCGCTACCTGGAGGTCCTGCTGGTCCTTGAGGTCCTGGAGCACCTGGCGAGCCTTGAGGACCTTGTGCCCCAAGTTCTGTTCTTATTCCATTTTTTGTGAAATATAGTCTATTGCCGTCAAATTCGATCGCACCATTAATTGGAGTTGTAGTAAGGGTTCCAGGGTTTAGAACTATACTTGGAGTATCTGCTAAACCACCAGTGATATGTAACCAGCCAATTGGATTGGGTACTCCAATTCCAAATTTACCACTTGGTCTGAAATAAAAATCATTATTGAAAATCATGCCACCGTTACCATCATATGAAATATGATAGGAGTCATTTACAGAGTTTCCTAAATAGATATCTCCAACTGTAATGCTGCCATTATTGCCGCTGGTGCCACCACCGCCGTTGCCAGATGTACCACTGCCGTTGCCGCGTATATTTTTGAGTCGTTTGCCTAAATATTTAAATTGGGTTCTTGGTACAGGAATAGTTATTTTATAAAGTCCATCTTCGCCTTTAATGACTCTAGTGGTGACTTGTTTTTGAGGTCTAGCTTCAAATGTAACTCTTTGGAAAAAATAATCTAATTGACAATCATTGAAATTTCCCGAAGGACAAGCCGCACTTCCGACATTCACTCCTTCAGCTCCGGTGATTTGTGTTGCAACGTTGGTGCCAGTTAGTTCGGTTCTATAGGTGTTGATGATGTTGCCGGCAGTATCAGCTAATTCTAATTCGATGATTTTGCTAGGTGTGACGAAATAGCCTGCATCTAAACTGATAACTCTACTCTTGCTGTAACCCTTATAAACAGTGGTGTTCTGGGTGCTGACAAAAATTCTTGTCCCGTTTCTGATTTCGTAGACATTAATCCTGAAGCTAGTTACACCATCATAGCTATTATGTAATTCTCTTGCTTTTACTCTTACTCTAATATTTTTTGTTCTAGTTAAATCTAGATTCAAACTTTTTCTATTGATATATAGTTGAAGCCCGCTATCGCTGCCGCTGACAAAGGTTGTGGGGATATATCTGTCAGGTTTTTTGGTATTGCTTGTAGTTGTTGTTGTTGTCGCTGCTGTTAAACTAGAATGCATCATAAGCATGGCCATAATTACTAGACCAAACTTTCGCATTATAGATTTAACGCTTTGAAGTTTCATATTAGCCTTAGGGGCTAATATCTACTAACGGCAGGCTTAATAGCGAAGAATATTAAATAACCTTAATTTACTGCTCCCATGGGGGGATTATTTCTGAATTTGGGTCGATACTTGAAACATTCGAGCTTATTTCATTCAAGGTATTAATATTTATAGGCTTTTGGGATGATAGAAGATCATCAATAAGATCAAAAGTTATCAAATTAGTGAAATCAGCTTTTGCCAATGAATCCAAAAGACTTTCTTTGTCTTTTGGCTGAATACTTTGATGATGATTTAAAAACTCTTGAATTCTTTTCGCATAGTCTTCATCGATTTTGCTTAATTTATTTAAAGTATCAAATAATCTTAACGATGAATTCAAAGATTTACCTGTGTCCAGTTCTTTAAAAAGTTTTTGAGTGGTTTCTGGTAATGCTTCTAGACTTCTTTGCATATCTAGTTCTTGTTTGTTAAGAGCATCAGTCGCGAGCCTATGCTTTTCATCTTTCTCAGCAAGTCTCATTCCTTCGCTACGCATATCAACAAACTCCGGCGCGTTATATTTGCCATCTGCACCCATTAATCCCATATCAAGAATTTTGTCTTTATTGGCTGCCCCCAATGCAAGCAAGGTGGCTAGTGCAGTTGGTGCAGCCATTTTAGGTATTATTTCTCTGATCATAAACTCTCCACCTCAAAATATTGTTGACCAATAATTGGTAAATTTTCTCTAGAGAAATTTCTTAATTTATCAAGACTCTCAAGATCTAGTTTAAATATGCTTTGTGCTGCATCTATTATATTTATGTAATCATCCTCAGAACTGTCAACAATTTTGGATAGCAATTCTTTCTCGGGACTATCAGGCAGTTTAAGGAGGGCTTCTTTTGCGCTTGATTTCATACAAAAGATGCTTTGAAGTGATCGCGCATATTCTCTCAGCTCAAAAAGTTCACGAGCTGATACTCCGGATTGGTTAGCTCTTGAAAGTAGATCAAAGTTTTCTGTATCATTCCAGTTTTCAATTATTTCACTTAGTAATTTTTTTTGATTACTGTCAGGCATTTGCTGAAGAGCTTTTAGGATTTCAGCTTTGTTGCCCGGCTGAGTCGTTATTTTACTGCAAAGCTTCATTAAATTACTTGCTAATTGCTTAGGTATGAAATTAATTTCTAGTCCAGCGATTTTTGAATATCCAGTCGATTGAGGAGTAACTGCGCTCATTCCTTGAGGACAATTTTCCGGAACACAAAGGTTTTTGATAAAAGATTCTTTGTCTGGCATGATGAATGGATCAAAACCAGTCACTTCTCTGATCATCTCTTTATGCCAATCAGGGAGATTGGTCAAAGTGTTATGTAAGCTGGAGAGTTGCTTATTAGTAGCATCTGCGGATAGTCGTTCATTGTCCCTGGCTATAACAGTAGAATTGGCCTCCACTTCCATTGCGTGCAATCCTTCCATAGTTTCTCTACTAGCTTTTAGAATTTCATTGCTTCTTTGTTTCGCAGCATTAGGAACAGCTGCAAATGCTCCTGTAATTGCTCCTGCAAGCAACAATGGAGTTATAAGCCTATTATTTTCTAGTTTTCGCATAATTCACCTTTTATTTCAAATGTTTTTATTGGGGGATGGTTTAAAGAAGCGAGTCCAAGTGCTAAGGTCCTAGCTCCAAAAGTCAGGCAGGGAGCTATATGTCCTTGAGATTTTTCTGCGCTGCTGCTCATGATATTAATTATCTTCGCTCCCATGATTTTCTTTGGCGGAGACATCAAGAAATCTTTGTACTAATTTTGGAGAAGTTAAAAGATCTAAAACTGATTTGTTTGCTTTTAGATGTGTTTTTATATCATTCAAAAATGTTTCATATCCTTCATATATAGTATCAGCGCTATTAGAAATGTTTTTGTCTATGAAATCTAATGTCTTTGACTTTTTTTCTGGGTTATTCATTAATTCCAAATCTCTATCAAAAGCAAGATTGAGAGCAGCAATTTTCTTTATTTCAGGACTTGCATCATAAACAGGATTTTCTTGCATTAGTGATATTACTTCTTGATCACGTGCATAAGGATGGTCCGCGTTAATAACTTCACCCATATGAGGCACTTGATGTGATTTTATGAATTCCTCTCTCTTTTCGGTATCGAACTCATATCCTTGGGATTTCACCCATTCTTGTTTCTCTTTAGAGTCTTTAATTTCATCAAAAATTTCACCAATATAATCTTTTGTTGCTTCATTAAGTCTTTTTGAATTCTCTTCAACGCGTTGAAGAGCAGTCTCGAGAGCATTTTCCCTACTATTGGTAGACATTTCATTCCAGAATTGCCTAGTTTCAGTAACCGCGCCATTTAATTTTTTAGAACCTGCTTCCCTTATTGATGAACTACTTAGTCCAAGAACTGCAGCAACAGTTAAACCAAAGGGAATCATATAGCGCTCTTTTAGACCTCTATTATTGCTTTGTATTCCTGTACTCATAATTTAATAATTAGTATGATAGCACCAAGACAGATAATCCGTCAAGACTAATTTGGAGATAATTGGCTATCATTATTTTGGCGGCTTTCAAATTGGCGGCTTTCAAAGCCCAAAAATGTGCCCTCAAGACTAACCAGTGCTTGCAAATCTGATATTACCTGCTCTTGCCCAAATTTCTCTAGATAGGCTTTTGCTATGCCATTAGCGATTATCGATTGATCGTCTAATTGCAATATCCTCTTAAAGCAATCATGATTAGATAAGTAAAAAAATACGGTTGGCTCTTCTTTTTCAATAAGCCCCTTAGTAACAAACTCTTTGAAGCTGTCTAATCTAGTTATATCAAATTTATCAAAGCCCTCTCTCAATAATAATAATTTGGCGATGTCATTTGCGTGTTTAGATCTCTCATGAACCGGTTCCCTAAGAATTTTTCTCACGCCTGCGTGATTGGCAGCATAATTCATCAGGGGTTTATTCTTGGATTCTTTATTTAAGAAATTTTCGGGACCACTTATCAAGTTTTTGTCGATGAATTCTTTTTCTTCAATGCCTCTTAGTTCAAAACCAAAATTTTGTAACCAAGTTAAATTATCATTCTCTTGAACTCTTTCATGAAGTCTTTGAAGAGAAAGCCCTTCAGTTTTATGATTGCTGTCAACTAAAGTTTGCGCATACTTCTCTATGCTTTTAGGATCCTGGGCTGAAATCATTTCTCCAACATCTCTGCGCACTTCGCTAGGATTCATACTATTCATGCCGAGATTTTTAGTCATCGCTACATATGAACCACCGAGCAACGCCGAACTCAAGGCTGTAAATTTGCCTATAGAAGTCAATGGACCCCAAATAAGGTGTGAAGCTTTATTGCTAGATATTGCCATTTTTTAAATATTAACATCACGACAGATAATGTGTCAAGACTTTTTGCGTCTAATTCATCTAATAAGCTGATTCTTTTAATAGAATTGTATCTCTAGTCTGATTCAAAAAGATCATATAGCTTAAAAGGCTCTTAGCGCTAGGGTCTGGATGAAGTTTTTTGAATGTTTCAAGAATAGAACTTGCATGCGGTTCTTTTTGCATTTGCTCCAAAACAGTTTTCAGTGTACTTATGTGATCTTTGTATTCTGGTTTAGGAAATGGATTATGGAAGTGCATGGCGCTATTTGGGTGACTAATTGATTTTGCATTTTCAACGCCTTGATTTATATGTTCGATTATAGATTTTATTTCCTCTTGACTGAATTTATCTTCGAAACTTGGATTTAAAAGTAGTTGAATGATTTGACCTTCATCGCTTATAGCAATTGTTTCACCTCCTAACTCTTTTATTTCTTCTGGAAAACTTTTGCGCATTTTGGCTAAAACTGAATCTGCAAACTGATTATTGAAATTGTTAGATTCATCAATAAATTCGGTAGAAGTACAAAGCTTAAAAAACTCATCTTCATTGTAGTTGTTGATGTCTTTAGGTAACGAAAGTAGCTCTGTGATAAGTTTTGACTTATCCTGTTTTATTTTAATATCATTCCTAAAATCCTTAACTAGTTCAATTGAGCCATTGCTTCTATTCTCAAGGCTTTCATAAAACTTTCTTCTTAAGTCATCAAACTCAAAAGCTAACATTGGACTCTGTCGATGAAGTTCATCTTGATATTTATCAACACCCGCGACAACGGTATCCTTCACGAAACCTTTTTGATCGTCACTGAGTGAGCTATAAGTTACTAGTCCTCCAGTAGCAATGAAAGGTAATGCAAGCCACCTCCAGCCAGAAGTTTTAGAATTATTACTGCTGTTAAGATTCATGTTTAATATAATACACGAACTAATTCAGGATTTCAAGTATTTCTTCAATTTTGACTGTAGCTGTTCCGTATTTCCTCACTACTATGCTAGCAGCCAAATTTCCCAAATAAGCTGCTTCAACTGAGCTTGCACCTATATTTAAGGCTAGCGAATAGACAGCAGAGACAGTATCCCCAGCACCTGTTACGTCAAAAACCTCACTGATATTGATAGCAGGGATATGTGTGATTTGATTGCCCTCAAAAAGACTCATGCCTTTGGCGCCTCTGGTGACTAGTAAACTTTTGGCTTCCAGTTCTTTCATGATGGCAAAAGCCGATTTTTCAAGTGAATTGTCATCAGAGATTTTGTGACCGACTAGTTTTTCTAAATCTGGTTGATTTGGAGTAAAAGTTGTGGCACCTTTGAATTTTCTGAAATCACCATTGCTATCAACTACTATAGTTTTGGGATTGTCTTTGATAATTTTTTGAGCGAGGCTTTCAGTCAAAACTCCATTTGAATAATCAGAAAGCAAAATCAAATCATAATCAGAGCTTTTGATTTTTTCGAGAATTTGATTTTCAAGATCGCCATTAATTGCTTCTTGATCTTCTTTATCGATGCGAAGCATTTGCTGCTGGACAATGCTGCCGGCATCAGGATTGCTATTAGACGTCGAAACCACTCTGGTTTTGGTGGTGGTGCATCTTTGGCTATCTTTTATTGATTCGAGTTTGATGTTTTTTTCTTTGCAAGTGTTTGCAAAAATTTTGGCATCTGCGTCATCACCCAAAACACCGACAAGCGTTACACTCGCTCCTAGAGCGGCGATATTATTAGCGGCGTTGGAAGCGCCTCCCAGAGCGTATTTGGACTTGATATGTTTTAGGATAATTACAGGTGCTTCTCTGGATATTCTTGATGGATAACCCACCAAATATTCATCAAGTATCAAATCTCCAAGCACCAAAATTTTTGCTTTTGAGAAATCATTGACAATTGATTTCAGTTTATTTGTATCAAGATCCATAAATTTAGTGCTCTAGTATATTGTTATAGCCCGCAGTATCTAGTCTAGTAAAGAGTTTGACCGTTTTGATGCATTCGAGTGCCAAAGGCATTTTGTCTTCTCTTTCGAGCATTGAACTTAGCCAATGATAAATTGGTATCAAATTCGCAACGTCATTAGCTGCATATTTGAGTTGTTCGGCGTTGATATCATAATTACCCCAATCGCTTGATTGCTGGTTTTTGTTCATATCTTTGCCGGTCATTTCTTTGACCAAGTCTTTAAGACCGTGTTTGTCTGTGTAAGTTCTTGCTAATTTACTAGCAACTTTGGTGCAAAAGAAGTTTTCAGTGTCAATGTCAAGCCAGTATTTAAGCCAACAGATATCGGTTCTTGCGTAGTGAAAGATTTTGAGGGGTTTTTTTTCTTCAAATAACCACTTAAGTAATGGTGCTCCTTTTTGTCCTCTCTCTATTTGAATAACAGAGGTATTGTTTTTTTTGTTAGTGATTTGTACTAAGCACAGTCTATCTCTGTGAAGATTCAAACCCATCATTTCACAATCTACCGCAATAAGATCATCGTTTAGATAGAGATCAAGTTCTGATTTGTCGAGGTCGTTTTTAAAAAGTTTAAGTGTTTGAGCCATTAAAAACATTGTACAACAGCAAAAAAATCCCCGCTTTTGGCGGGGATTTAAGAGTTTTATCAATTAATTTGAGATTATCTACAGAAACAAGCAACCGTAGTATCAGTACCATCGTGGTCTCTTTTTTGAGCCGCATGATAGCATCTGTGAGCTTCAGAAGCAGTTAAAACAGCTTGCTCACCGCTTCCCCAAGTTCCGTAAGTATAGACTATTCCAGTAACAGTAGTGTCTCTGTTTTCACCAGATAAGCATTGCTTACCAGTTGGACTTGCTACGTTTACTCTACCTAGAGAGCCGCAGAAACTAGGACAGTTTTGTGCATTAGCTTGTAACCACATACCACCACTTGGTGTACCACCAGTTGAACCAAATGCTTTCCAAGTGCTGCCATCACAGAACTCCATAACTTTAGCAGTAGAGTTGTATCTCATTGATCCAGCAATATTAGCAGTACAAGCTAGTCCAGTGTTACCTATTCTAACTTCACCAGCGACATCAAGTTTAACTTGAGGAATAATGTTCGCGATACCAACATTACCTCCTTGAGTAGCGGTTAATGAGTGGGCAAAGACATTGGCAGGAGCATTGTGATTGTAAAGTGTGAATGCGCCGGCAGCAGGCCAGTTATGAACTATTGACCAATCTACACCAGCTAAATCAGCAAATCTTAGACCTGTGTAACCATCAGCCTTAGAGCTACTTAACACAAGCTCAGCTTGCTCTGATGATTTAATTGTCAATTCCGGTGAAGTATCAGTAGTTTCACTGCCGATAATAATTTGTCCAAGGTTATTTGCAAACATCGCAGGATCAGGCGAACCATCTGGAGCGACAAGTTTGCTTACATTTACATTAGGCAAAGTTACATTTTTCAAAGTAGCACCGTTGATAATACCACCAGTCATTATTACTGAATTTATGCTACCACCAACCATATTGTCTGCAAAAGTTGATCTGTTAACATTGCCAGTAACTTTAGAACCAGAAACTGAAACGATTTTAGGATCAGTAACTGAAGCGTCAGCTAAATCAGCAGTGATGATAGTGCCGTTAACAATGTGTCTTGAGAAAACAGAGTTATTAGCAAGAGCATTTTGATTTACCGAGTTGTTGCCAAGAGTGACATTAACTAAAGTTGAACCATTGATAGTGCCATTTCTGATTGTTGAACTAGTAATAGTACCGCCAGTTACATTAGTTGCATTAACAGCGTTTTGAGCGTTAGTAGCGTTAGTTGCATTAGTAGCAGTTACTGCAGTTTGAGCGTTAGTTGCGTTAGTTGCATTAGTAGCAGTTTGAGCATTAACAGCATTAGCAACAGTACCCGTTACTTTAGAACCAGAAACCGAAACGATTTTGGCATCAGTAACCGAGTTGTCTGCAAGATCAGCAGTGATGATAGTTCCGTTAACGATATGTCTTGAAAGAATAGAATTATTAGCGATACTAGAAGAACCTAAAGTGATGTTGATCAAAGTTGAGCCATCGATAGTTCCACCTCTAATAGTTGTGTTGTTAATAGTTCCGCCAGTAATAGTAGAGTTAGTTACATTTCCGCCAGTTACGTTAGTAGCGTTAACTGCGTTAGTTGCGTTAGTTGCAGTTACAGCCGTTTGAGCATTAACAGCATTTGTAGCGTTAGTAGCGTTAACTGCGTTAGTAGCATTAGTAGCGTTAGTTGCATTAACTGCATTAGTCGCATTAGCAACAGTACCAGTGATATTTGCACCAGCAATATTTGTTAAGCCAGCACCTGAACCACTGAAGCTAGTTGCAGCAACATTACCACCAATAGTAGCAGAGCTTGCAAAAAGAGTGCCATCAATTTCGGCATCGTCTTTCACAAGAATATCGTTTACTCCATCAATGAAGTTTTTGATACCACCACCAATGTCAGCAAGAGCTGTTGGCAAAGTAGTTCCGATACCCGTGTTACCAACGTTATCAACGATAACAGCCGGATCAGGAGCACCATCTGGAGCAACGAGTTTGAAGATATTTAAATTAGGATTTCCAGTAAGATTTACGTTTTTCAAAGTAGCACCGTTGATAAGTCCACCAGTAAATGTTGAATTAGTAATAGTACCCGCTGTAACGTTAGAAGCGTTATTAGCATTAACAGCATTATTTGCATTAACAGCATTCTGCGCAGTCAAAGCATTATTTGCACTAACAGCATTCTGAGCATTTACTGCGTTTTGAGCAGTTTGTGCATTAGAGGCATTTTGAGCATTCTGAGCATTAGCAACAGTGCCAGTGATATT
>JAJTHA010000156.1 GCA_021299565.1 Candidatus Caenarcanales bacterium | reverse complement strand
TGTAATGGTAAAAACCCCTTTGTTTTTACTAAGGCGCTTACAGAAATTTAATCATTTCGTAATACGCATATATAATTATAGTAGAAATCTCGGGAATATGTATAGGGGTTTTAACTCAATAATAGGTATTTTCAGATTAATTTTTGTTTTTACTTGTTTTTAAATTGTCCAGAGCAAGGCTTGCGAAAGCTGCCTTAAGCTTGAAAGTACAATTTAAGGTCTTTGCGAGCCGCGAAGCGGCGTGGCAATCCAGCTTACCTGATGCATTATGGACTCCCACGACCTGCTGCGCAGGTCTCGGAGTGACTTTATAATGTTTGATTTGGCTTACGCCGATTATCTAGAATAGAATTCAACAATCATACGTTCATTAACGTTAACTGGAATCGCATCTCTAGCAGGTACTTCAATAAGTTCGCCTTCAAAAGCATTTTTCTCACGCTTGATGAATGGAAGTACATCAATCCAGTTCTTCATAGCTTCCGTAACTAAAGTCATTTTCTGAGCTTTTGCAGATAAAGAAATTTTGTCTCCAGCGCTTAATTTATAAGAAGCGATATCAACTTTGAAACCATTAACCAAAACATGACCATGATTTACAAGTTGTCTTGCCGAAAACATTGTTGGTGCAAAACCAAGTCTTAAAACGATAGTATCCAAGCGCGTTTCAAGTAATTGCATCAAAACTTCGCCAGTAGGATTTGAGCTTCTTTGTGCTTTGTCAATGTATCTTCTTAATTGTCTTTCAGGAAGTACACCATAGCTCTCTCTAAGTTTTTGTTTTTCTCTTAAAAGAGTACCAAACTCAGATATTTTTGATTTACGTTGACCGTGTTGACCAGACTTGTATGGCCTTTTAGCCACTTCAAATATCGGCATACCTGATAGTAACTCGCCGTATTTTCTGGAAATTTTGTCTTTAGGTCCTTTGTATCTTGCCATAGACATAGCATCATAACCCAAGAAAAACGTGATTTTCAAGGCAAAAAGCCAGCTAAACCTTAAAAGATTATATAACGCAATAGATGCCTATTCCAAAAGCTCTACCTTATTAGCATTGATTCTTAGGCTAGTAGAGCTTTCAACATCATTGACTCTCGCATAGAGCTTAATAAGCCCCCTAGGCAGCTTGTTCAGGGAGACCGATTTACCCTGACTTACAAACTCTCTTAGTTCTTCATCTTCTCCGTTTTTGCTAAATTCCCAAATAATCTGTTCGCTTACATCATTTTGTACCTGATTGGTTTCAGTCAGCTCAAAAGCAACTGCTTTTAGTTTTGAATTGCGAGAGCGAATGTTTTTGTTTGGCTTCATGATTTTTACGATTTTGTCATTGACTTTTAAAGGTTCAACTACTTTGTCTTGTTCATCTACTTTGCCATCACCATTGCGGTCAGCTCCACCGCCAGATCCATCACCAAGATCTTCATCTTTGGCTATTACAACAAGAGAAAAACTTAGAATTTCTGCTAAGCCTTGACCATCAATGGCTTTGATGATGATGTCGTGTTTTCCTGCCCTGAGAACACTGGTATCCAATACTTTATTGCCTGTACCCAAAAGTCCTTGTAGGGTTGAAGTCCAGGTCATTGTCTTGATTACGTTGTATCCATCTTCAGCATCGTACGCAAAAACTTTGAGGTTGAGATTAATTCCTTCGCGCAGCTTGAAGCTGTTTAATTGATCAAATTCAATTTCATTTAGCAAGATCAGAGTTGGTCTTTTGTTTACAGGTTGAATCACAATCGGTGGCACTATTATAGGATCAGGAATGTCTTTTTCTTGAATCACTCTTATACGATTAACGGTATCCTCGCTGATATAGATTTGATCTCCTGCCATAGCAAGACCTCTTGGTCGAACCATAATCGATTCTTCCAGTGAAGCATCTTTGTAGCCAGCAACTCCTGTTCCAGCAAGGCTAGTTACAGCTCCGGAGTTGTTTATTTTTCTAAGCCTGTGATTCTCACTATCAGCAACAACAAGGTTTCCAGAATTATCAAATTTGATAAAACCAGGTGTGTTAAATAGTGCGTCCTGTCCATCACCATCTTTGAAGCCAGCCACATTGCCACCAGCAAAAGTACTTACTTGTCCAGTGCTAGTGAGTTTGCGGATTTTATGATTACTAGTGTCACTAACAAATATCTCACCAGTGTTTTTGATTACTAGGCCCCAAGGTCTATTAAATCTTGCGATATTGGCAGCACCGTCAATATAGCCAGCAGTCCCGGTTCCAGCGAAGGTAGTAACCACAGCCCCAGGAGTGATTTTTCTAATTACATGATTTCCCCATTCTGCTACATAAAGATTATTGCTTGAGTCAATTGCTAAGCCAAGAGGATTTCTCATGCGTGCAGAGGTGCCGGTATCATTGATAAAACCTGGATTCAGATTGTCACCAGCAAAAATACTAACAATTCCACTTGTATCGATTTTTCTGATTACATGATTACCATAATCACTTACGTATAAATTACCAGTTGAATCAAATACCAAATCTATTGGTTGATTGAACCGTGCAGTATCCTTGTTTCCATCTAAGAGTCCAGCAGTACCGCTTCCAGCAAAATTACTAACAAAGCCGCTTGTAGATATTTTTCTAATTCTATTGTTGTTACGATCGGCAATATATAAATTGCCAGCATTATCGAAAACCATACCGTGAGGACGATTTACTCTAGCAACTTCGACGGTACCATCAAAATAGCCTGCCGTTCCAGTTTGACCTAATAGAGTGATCATCTCGAAATTGCTTTCAGGATTATTAGAAGAGCTTGAACTAAAAGCGCTTAAATTAATTTCTCTTATTCTACTGTTGTCTCTATCTGCAACTAATAATTTATTGTTGTCAATTAATAAACCTTCCGGAAGCATAAAAGCAGAATTAGCTAGGTTCAAATCCGCAAAGCCATATAAACCGCTTCCAGCAATTGTTTCAACAGTATTTGAGTTTAATCTTCTGATTCTTCTATTGTTAGTGTCTGAAATATATATTTTTCCTGTGCTATCAACGGTTACATTTAATGGTCCGCTAAATAATGCTTCTGAGGCTATTCCATCTTTGTAACCAGCGCTAAAGCCACCAGCGAGAGTTGTTGCTATCCATTTTCCGTTTTGAAATTGTAATTTTCGAATTGCATGATTGCTAGTATCTGCAACTACAATATTTCCATCGTTATCAAGTGCGACATCATTTGGAGCATTAAATCTAGAAGCATCTCCATCAACAAAAGCTGCTCCAGCACCAGCTATCGTCGTTACTTGCCCTGCTGCAAGTTTCCTGATCCTATGATTATTGGTATCAGCAATAAAAATTTCTCCAAGAGAATTTATAGCTAGTCCTCTAGGGCTATTTAAGTTTGCTGCTAAATCGGGACCATCTAAGAAACCAGCGATTCCTGTCCCTGCTATAGTTGTCACAACCCCACTTGGAGTGATTTTTCTGATTCTATGATTACCTGAATCTGCTACATATAAATTATCTGATGAATCAATAACAATATCTACAGGGTTATTGAACCTTGCTGCAGCTCCAGTGTCATCAACAAAACCTGCAGTTGTACCGCCTACAAAACTAGTCATATTACCACTTGTGTCGATTTTTTTAACTTGGTGATTTGAAGAGTCTGTGATAAATAAATTTCCTAAAGAATCTTTAACTATAGATCTAGGGCGCGAAAGTCTAGCTGTTCCAAAAACGCCATCTAGATTGCCTGCGACATTGTTACCTGCGATTGTGTAGACATCAGGTTTACTGTAAGTCTCTCCAATTAGAATTTCTCGTAAATTATGATTGGCATAATCTACTAACAGTAATTTTCCGTTATTTGTTAATATGCCGCTTGGTTGATTCAATCTCGCTCTATTCTCGTCACCATCAGCATATCCAGCTGCTGTTCCTGTGAAAGTTGTAACTTGTCCAGAACTTAGTTTTTTGATTTTATGATTTAAGCTGTCTGAGAAATAAATATCTCCACTTGGCATTAGAGCGATAGATCTTGGAGTATTTAGATTCGAGCTAAGTGCCGCTCCTACTGTATCTCCGACAGTGCCGCTTCCAGCTAACGTAGTTACCGTTGCGTTACCACTTACAATTGTTATAAGTCTAAGTCTATGGTTAGAGGCATCAGCAACATAGATTTTATTGGCATCTACTGCGATGTCTTCTATTGCCCCAAATCTTGCACTAGCTCCTGCGCCATCAAGAAAACCATTAGTTCCAGATCCAGCGACTGTAGTTACTGTTGTAAAATCACTAGAAATTCTTCTAAGTCTTCTATTGCCCGAATCAGCAAAATATAAATTACCAGAAGCGTCTAAAGCTAGTCCAGAAGGGTTTCTTATAAGAGCGCTTGCAATGGGACCATCAAGATAGCCGGCTGCTCCACCAAGCAAAGTTGTGACTTCAAAAGTAGTTAAATTGATTTTTTTGATTTTGTGGTTGTTGTAGTCTGAGACATAAAGACAATTATTGTTTGAATCAAAAACAATTTCTCTCGGTCCATTAAACCTAGCGTTTACTCCGCTAGCATTAACATCACCAGCTGTCGTGGAACCTGCGATAATTGTATGATTGCCGCTTGGGTCAATCTTGCTAATATAATGTCACAAATTAACCAAATAAGAATTACCATTATTATCAACAGCCACATCAAATGGACTGCTAAGCCTTGAGATTGATAAAGCGCCTTCAACTGCTCCAGAGTATGCGTTACCAGCTTTTGTTTTTATAGAGTGAGCTTTGGCTTGTTCATTACACAAGTTACTAATTAATACTGCGAGAAGTATTATTTTCCAAGACTTAATTGAAGCGAACATCTATACACTTTATGCCTTAGTCTTGCTTAATATAACAGTGCCCTTCTCGGTTATTAGACTGAGAAATTGGGCAGGATAAATTAAGAACGTGTTAACAGAATATCAAATCGGTAAGGAAATGTTTGCTTTTATTAAAGCTAAATCTTTTCAATCTGATTTAAATAAATTTTTCAAAAATTTATTACTTAGGTTTTCGACCAACAATCCAAGATTGCAGCAGCAGCTGTTTCGTTTTGTAGATGTACTACCCAGCCTCAAAACGACTGATCAGGTTAATCAATTATTAGTTGAATATTTAGGCGGCACCAAAACATTTATTGCCCCAATTGTAAATTTTGCAGCTAAATTACCTTTACTAGATAGCATCACTCACAAAGTGATTAATTTTTCAGCTCAAACCATGGCTAAATCGTTTATTGCCGGATCTAATACTAGTGAGGCTTTGGATAAAATCTCTCAACTAGAGCGACAAGGACTGAGCTATACGCTAGATTTACTTGGAGAAATTGCCCTAACTGAGGAGGAAGCAAGTCTTTACCACGAAAAATATTTAGAAATCATACGATCTATTGATCAGGTTAATTTATCCATCAAGCTTTCTTCTTTGGCTGCTCAAATCCACCCACTTGATTTTAAAAGCAAAAAACAGATCATTAAAAACAGATTGCGAGATATCTATAAATTAGCCATTGAGACTGGCGCCTCAATAAATGTAGATAGTGAGCATTTTCATTTCAAAGAAATTACTTTTGAAATACTCGAAGAACTTTTATCGGAACCAGATTTCATCAATTGGACAGGTGCTGGAATCGTGATTCAAGCTTATCTCAAAGATAGTTATATGGATTTGGTTAGATGGATTAATATTGCCAAGTCGAGACGAAACCCAATCACCATTAGGCTTGTAAAAGGCGCTTACTGGGATTATGAAGTCGCGATAGCGCGTCAAAAATCTTGGGATTGTCCTGTCTATGAGTTTAAGTCTGATACAGATGCTAATTATGAAAAGCTTACAGAAGTTTTATTGCAAAACCACCATTATGTTAGACCAGCTATAGCCAGTCATAATATTAGATCACTGGCGCATGCAATTAGAATCGCTCAAGTCAATGAAGTCCCTCAAACAGCTTTTGAAATTCAGATGCTGTATGGAATGTTAGATGAATTGAAGGGTTATTTTCCTGAAAATAATTTTTGTTTAAGAGTTTATTTGCCATACGGTGAGCTGATTCCAGGCATGTCGTATTTAGTGAGAAGGCTTTTGGAAAACACTGCAAATGATTCTTTTTTGAAACAAGGTTTTTTGAATAAAAGCTCAGAAGATGAACTTTTGCTAGAACCACATTTTAGTCAGTATTTAAAAGCATCTTTTGTATCAAGTGAAACTTTTACTAATTCGGCTGGAATAGACTTTTATGATGGAAAGAATCGTAATCTTGCTTTTAGGTCTATCTCAGATTTGTGTAGTGAATTATACGAAAACAAATCCTATCCACTTTTAATCGCTTCAGGGAAAGTGTTCTCGGATATTGGTTTTGAATCAGTGAATCCAGCAAGCACAAAACATGTACTAGGTAGGGTTTCACTAGCTAGTTATAGTCATTGTGATCATGCTATTTACGAGGCGAAGCAATCCCAAAAAGTTTGGGCTGCTTTGAATGTAATCAAGCGCGCTGAAGTACTTAAAAAATTAGCGAAGGAAGTCGAAAATTTTAGGATGCGTTTTATTGGGCTTTTAGTTTTGGAAGCTGGCAAAACTTGGTTAGATGCTGATGCTGAGGTCAGTGAACTAGTAGATTTTTTAAATTATTACGCCGATCAAG
>JAJTHA010000089.1 GCA_021299565.1 Candidatus Caenarcanales bacterium | reverse complement strand
GAAAAAACGGTGATTTTATACTTTTTTTCATAAGAGAAAAAGGAGATTAAACCCTTAATTTCTCGGGTATTTTATAGCCTAATTTAACTAGAGTTTTCTCGAGAGCAGCAAGCCCCATCAAAATATCTCTATCACAAACAAAACCTAAGTGCCCCATTCTAAAAATTTTGTTCTCTAACTCTTTTTGTCCATTAGCAACAGTAATACCCCAGTCTTCTTTTATAGTTTTTCTGATATCAGGCACTGCAATATTTTCAGGTGGAACTATTGCGGTAATTGCAGCAGAAGCATCATGATCTGCACATAAAAGTTTCAAACCCAAATCTTTAATCCCTTCTCTCAAACTATCTCTAAGACGTGCGTGTCTTGCATAAATATTATCAAGTCCTTCTTCTTGCATTTTAGTTAAAGCAAGTTCTAGTCCTACAATAAAAGAAACATTAGGGGTCCATGGCGTTGTATTGTCCTTCAAAGCTTTTCTAGCTTGTTTCCAACAGAAATAATAACCTGGAGCTTTACACTCTTCTTTTGCTTTGAGTGCAGCTTCTGATACATAAATAAAACTTAGACCAGGTGGTAGCATGAAACCCTTTTGAGAACCCGAAACCAGAACATCGATCTCTAATTTATCCATTTCAAGTTTCATACAACCTAGTGAAGTAACAGCATCCATCAAAACCAGTGCCCCAGATTTTTTGATAATAGGAATTAATTGATAAATATCATTAGCCGTACCTGTGGAAGTTTCGGAATGAGTGATAGTAACAAATTTATAGTTATCTTTTGCTAACGCTTCCTTCAAATCCTGTTCTTGAATGGCTTTGCCGGGTTCAGCTTTAAGAATAGTTACTTCGGCACCGTAAATTTTAGCGATATCAGCAAATCTCTGCCCAAAAACTCCTATTACTAAAGACAAAACTTTATCTCCGCAATTAACTAAATTACTTATTGCTCCTTCCATAGCTCCGGTTCCGGAAGCTGTGTAGATATATACTTCATTTTTGGTTTGCGCTAACCACTGAAGCTTTTCTGTTGCTGACATAAAGATTTTTGAAAACTCTTTGGATCTATGACCAATAGGATGTTTTGCTATTGCAAGCAAAACTGACTCCGGCACTGGAGTTGGTCCTGGTATCATCAAAAAATCTTTTTCTTTCATCTTGTTAATTATATATTATTCTTCTGGGTATCCAATTGTGTAATTACTCAGCTTTAAGCCAGATCAATCACTATGAAGTCACTGCGAGACTTGCAAAGCAAGTCGTGGCAGTCCAGGCTAAGCTTATGACCTGGATCGCCACGCCACACTGCGTGTGGCTCGCGATGACTTTCAACTATATTTCATGACTTAAATACCTGAGCATTTGCCCAATTGTCATAATTCTGAACGTTTAGAAAAATTTATGATTTAGTAGCGAAGCGAATAGGCGAAGAAAACTTTGCTCATCGACGACATTAGATCAGTGACAAATAAGCCTTAATGCCATTTTGATTTTTGGTCTCTAAAATTTTCTCTGCCAAATTCTCAAGATTAGCCTTATGGCTAATAAGTTTATCGACAAGAATTTTTTTGCTAGAAATCAAATCCAAAGCCTCTTTGAGATTGGTTAAATTCGGTGAGTAACTACCCAAAACAGTTAATTCTTTGTAGTAAATTTCATTATTATTAAAAACAGCATCAGAATTAACTGAAGCAAAAACAATTATGGTAGCTCCCCTAGAAGCCAGTTTGAGAGCCGTATCAACACTCGCTTTAGCACCAGCAGCAAGAAAAACAAAATCATAATCTTCATCCAAGCAGGTATCTAAATCAAGTAATTGAGCAAGCTTAAGTCTCGAATCTTGAATATCGAAACAATTTAATTGAAAATCATTTCTATAAAATCTAACCAATTGAGCAATTAATAAACCAATGGAACCTAGTCCTAGAACCAAAACTTTTGCTTTACCTTGATAGTTTTTGAGGCCAGATCTTTCGATAGCTTTAATACAACATGCAAGCGGCTCAGTAAAACTCGCTTCTTCATTAGTTAAATGGTCTGGCACCTTTTGCACAGTATATTGAAGATGTCTTTCTGATAATTCAAGATACTCACAAAAAGCACCTGGAAAAAAATTGCTTTTTTTGAAAGTCTCACAAAGACTTTCCTGTTGATTCAAACAAAACTTACAATTCAAACACGGCACGTGATGAGAAGAAACTATTCTATCTCCTTGATCAAAACCATATTTTTTTGACATGGCATCTGATATTTCATCAATAATCCCAACCATTTCATGACCCAAAATAGAACCCCTAGAAACCAGATTCTGATTGATTTTTACCAAATCAGATCCACAAACACCAACTCCTTTAACGGCAATAATTGCATTAGTTAATGTTAGCTTTGGTTTTTCTATTTCTTGAAGCTCTAGCTTCAGTTCATCATCTGGATTGTAAATTAAGGCTTTCATATTTTAAAGTTGATTTTTTTACTAAAGATGCTAGCGCGCTTATTAATAAAGGGTTTGCCTTGGGTAAACGAGTTACTAGAAAATTTTTGATACCAGATTCATGAGCTAATTCTTTATAACCTATAGATATTTCTTCTAAGGTTTCAATATGATCACCCACAAAACTTATAGGGACAACGATAAGATTCTTGCATGATTTTCTCAAACCCAAATCTTCCAAAACCTTGTCTGTATAAGGCTGCAGCCACTTGATGGGGCCGACTCTGCTTTGATAAGAAATTTGATAATTCACGGTAAATTGTGAACTCACTAACTGATCACGATAAATCCTAAAATTCAAATCATCACTAAGTCGTTGCACAATTAAACTAACAGAATCTTCAATTTGTTTTTGATACGGATCTCCATCGTCAACATATTTTTGAGGCAGACCATGAGCAGAAAACAAAAGAGTAAGTTCAGTTTCGTTTTTTAAAATTTCTAATTGATCTTTAATACGATTAGCAATAAGTTCTATGTAATAAGGATTATCATGCCAACTTTCGATATAACTTATTTCAATATTTTGACTAAAGCCAGACGCTTCAAACAATTCCATACATTCAATCATGCTAGAACCTGAAGTAGCAATGGAATATTGAGGATAGAGAGGAATAACTGTCAGTTTTTCAATATTATCCTGTTGCATTTCTTGAAGTGTATCTTTCAAAAAAGGATAAGAATAGCGCATTGCTATATAGCATTTGTAATTGTTGCCCAAAACTTTATTTAAGGCTTTTGCCTGACAAAGAGTCTCAAATAAAATCGGAGAACGCCCGCCAATTTTTTCATAATTCTTCATTACCTTAGGAGCTCTTCTTTTAGAGACAAAACTGGCAAACTGTTTTTGGTAAGGTTTCAGAAATTTTGGCAATTGAATAATATAAGGATCAGAAAAAAGATTATATAAAAAATTCTGAACATTAGCTGTACAACAAGGCCCACCCATTTGTAAAAGTAAAATTCCTTGTTTTGCCATAGAACTTATTTTAGCAAGTGCTAAGATAGTAATTGTGAGACCACTAGCCATAAGAGGCGCAACTACTGTTAATAGCAATAACGCTGAAGATATAAAAACAGCTTCTTTAGAATTAATTCAAAAAATTGTTCAGGAAAACTCTATTGAGGCAAATGACATAATTATGCTTTTTATTACCATGACCAATGATCTAACAAGCTATAACGCTGCTTCAGCAATAAGGCTTGGGATGAATTGGTCTGAAGTGCCTTTTTTCACTTCTCAAGAACCGCACATAGATGGTGGCTTAGAAAAGTGTATTAGGGTCTTGGTGCAAATACAATCAGCAAAAAACAAATCTGATATCAAACATGTTTATTTAGGTAAAGCCGCTGCTTTAAGACCAGATTTAAAAACAAACTAATGTGGTTTACTATCCCAAATTTAATTTGTTATTTTAGAGTTCTTCTTGCATATTTTGCGTTTTATGATTTTTACAATTGCCATAATGCAATACGGTTTTTTATATTAACTATTATTGTCGTAGCCTTGGATGGTCTAGATGGGATTGTGGCAAGAAAACTCAATCAAACTACTGCCCTTGGAGCAAAAATCGATATTGCCGCCGATAGAATCACTGAACTAAGCTATTGGTTATTTTTTGCTTATATCGAAATAGCGCATATTTGGATTTTTTACTTTTTTTTGCTGAGAGGATTTTTAGTGGATTATTTGACCAGAAAACTAGAAAAACCACTAGGCAAAAGCTTTTTAAGATCCAGCAGATTCATGAGAGCCTTTTATGGTGCACTTAAACTACTTAGTTTTTTATTGTTAATTATTCTACCAAAGCATTTATTTACTGAAATTATTGTTTATTTAACTGTGCTGGTATGTTTATTAAGAGCCTACCCCGTGTTATATTCAAGCTTATGGCGCTAAGTCAAAAGTTTATAGGTAAACAATATCCTGCTACTAGTTATCAAATAGGTTTTGAAAAAGTAAAAGAGTTTTTGATAGCAGTTAAAGCCGATCAAGAAAAATTTTCAACGATAGTGCCGCCAACTTTTCCCGTTGTTTTTCAGCATGAACTACTTGCTGCCGTCTTATTTGACCCTGAATTAAAATTGAATTTAGCCAAATTAGTTCACGGGGAACAAGAATTTATCTTTCATAAACCAATTAAAGTCGGGGATACTATTACAACGACAGGCAAAATTGAAAAAATATTTCAAAAAGGACCACATGATTTTGTGGTTTTTACTACGAGTTCTTCAAATCAAGTTGGTGAGAAGGTTTGTGATTCTATTTGGACTTTTGTTATGCGTGGCGGAAATGATAGAGAGTTTACAGCTCAAGAAAAATTGATGATGAAAATAGCTTCTTTTGTGCCTGAAAAAGCAAGCAGCGTCAAACTCAAATCTCAAAAGCTTTTTGAACTAAGTAAAAAAGCTGAAAAGAGCATTAATCTTAAACAAGCAAAACAAGATTTATTTTATTTTGAAAAATTTAACGATGGAGAGATTAGTTATACCGTTGCTATCGATCCTTATATGCCTCAAGTCTATGCTGGAGCTAGCGGGGATTTTAATATTATTCACCTAGACAAGGACTTTGCTAAGTCAGTGGGATTAGGCGGGAATATACTGCATGGTATGGCTACTATGGCACTTGGTGCAAATTATGCAAGCTATAGCATTGATCCTAAAAATATAAAACGTTATAGAGCAAGATTCTCTGCGCCCGTAAAACCTCTTGACATACTTTGTTTTAAAGGCAAATGGTCAGAAGATCGTAAGCAACTAAATTTTAACGCCAAAAATCAAGAAGGTAGTGAGGTTCTTGGTTCAGCTACATTTGAAGTTCTTGGTTAACATCCTCATTAAAGAACTCTTCTTCAATTCTATGACTCATCTTCAACTGCTTGAGATTTTCTTTAAATTCTGTTTCTAATTTACTGATTTCTCGATATGGTACATCTTTACCAAAAACAATTAACATAGCGGCTATAGTTTCTATAGTAAAAAATATAAAATTTAGAGGAGGCATTTCTTTACCAGCTTCATATAATTCATTACAAAGATCTTTTCGATTCTCAAACCTATGACTACTAATAAATTTCAGAGAATCTTCTACGATTTTATATTTAATAGTATGAGGAGCCCTGTTAATTTCAAATACTTGAGGAAAAAACTTACTACGAACCATATTGATTTTATCTTTTAATTCACTGTTTTTCGCTTTTTCCATTGGAACTAAAATATCACCAGCCAAAAAAGATTTATTGTCCATTGCTTGAACAGCAAGAGCTTGAACAAATTTTGCTCTTTGGACATCTATTTCCATATTGACTTTGGAATATAAAGCATCGGGGTTAATAATATAAAGTAAATAAGGCTTTCTTAATTCATTTAAAATTCTTGAGGCGTTGGCATAGCTTTCTTTATTGGTGATTAGAGCTGCATCTATAAAACTAAAATTCCAACTTTTTTCTTTCGCTAGTGCTCTACAAAAATATAATTTCTCTAAGTCTTCAGTTCCAGTAATTAATAGCCCACCAAAAATCTTTTCACTTGTAACATAATCATGTGCTTCATGATTTCTAAAAAACAAAGCCTTAAAAATTTCATACTGCGATTCTAATGATTCTGGTATGGGAGTCAAAAGCTCCATCGAAGGTGCAGTTAATAAAACATCTCTTGTCAAATCTTCTGGCAAACGCTGCAGGACAAAATTATTAGTTTCTGTCAGCTCGAGCATATTTTTTTTAGCTAGAGCTCTTCTTAAATCAAAAAGATGATTGTCTTTGATTTTAAGAGCATGAAATAATTCTTGCTTAGAAGGTTCTCTGTTTGGGTTAGTTAAGTGGTTAACTAATGGTTCTAGAACTAATTTTTGTAGCCTTGGGTTATTACATGCTTTATTGAGTTCTAAAAAGAAATGAATGTCAGAAATTTTTTCTACACATCTTTCCATAAGATCTTGGATAAACAACATTTCTTCTGTCCTTAATTCAACTTGAGGTCTTCTATGGCGCGTGACCATTTGCTGTAAGGATTTCAAAAGGATTTCTGAGCGAACTGGCAAATCAAAATGATCTGCAGTTCTTAAAGCGTAAGATCTTGTACTAAAAGTTTCTTGACTATCTGTCATTAATTCGACCATCAAATCTATTGCTTTTTCTGCCAAACTAGGAAGCAGGTTGGTCAAAATTCTTTTCTTTTCTAGTGTTGTTTGATTATTGTTTTTCTTTTCAATTTCTTCTTTAAAAAGACTAAGGGCGTAATCTGGCTTAATTACTACCATTACCTCTGCTGCCTTTTCAAAGTAATTAGGGATACTCTTATAGTCATGCCACAATCTACCAGTTCTTTGAAAAAATTCACCTAAACTATGATCAACTGGGAAATCACCAAAACCCTTCAAGCATTCCAAAGCTTCTAATGTGACGTAACCCCAATGCTTAGGATCAGCATCTAGATGCTTGGTTAATAATAAAGCTGCTGCGGTCTTCATTTCGTCATTTTGCTTTTGTATCCATCTTGACCAATGCTTTTCGGAATCATGATTATATTGATAAAAAATATTCGCCAAAGGAGAATTCGAAATATTAACACCCGTAAAATCAGATTCTTCTTCTTGCTCGCTTTTAAAAAACCATTGTGGTCCCAAAACAATAAAATAAATCGCTACAATTAATAAAACCGCAAATAAAATATAAATTAGTGTTTGATTATCACCAAAATTCATTATAAATTACCCCTGCCATCGAAATCCAAGGCATCTAGTTTTTCAAAATCACTAGAATTTATTAGTTGACCATGTACAAGCAATGATGCTCTAAAGTATTTGGTTAGATATTTCTCAAACTCAAAACCTGTCATTCTATCTGTTGGCGCAAGAATTTTTAATTGTTCAATACCTTGTGCTTGTCTATTTAAATCTAATTTAGATGTTTTCTCTGTTAGCAAAGTATTTTTCTGAGCATCAGTCAAAAAAGAAACTGACATTGCTGCCGGGAAAATACTTAAAGCTTCGTCTTTGCCTTTTAATAAAACGCTTACATTATTATCATCAATATCGGCATCATCTTTAAGAGTTCCCAAAACATAAACCAAAGGATCAGCGACTATTTGTTTAAGAGATTTTAGAAAAGGAGCATCTTTTGCTTTAAGTAAGCTTTCTACTTCATCTAAATACAATACACAGGGCTTAGAAGTAGCAACTTTATCTATCAATGTTTTTGCGGTGGATTGAGAGCCCATCAAATCTTCAAAGGATCCATATACAAAATGCCAGCGTTTTTCAGAAGCGAAAATTCTTGCTAACATCAGTTTTTCTATATCAGAATAACCAGTCAAAACCACTCCACCAGGTTGATTGTTCTGTTTACCCATTGCTCTTAGTCTAACTATTTCTTTGAATTTTTCATAATAAAGCTGTAAAGCTCTAGGCAGTTCAATAGTTTTATTGCTGTATTCATCAGCCACTGGGGCTTTTTTAAAAGTCGAATTTTTCAATGGGTCATCATAACGAGTAAGTACTTTCTCGTCTATGGTTAATTTAAAAACATTTGCCATAGCAAGAGGCAATAATTCTTTTTCATCTTTTGCTAAATTAACCAGCATATATAATTGCTTTGGTTCAAATTTGCTATAACTACTTCTTAAAATTAAATCTACGGTTTTCAAACTAGTGAAATATAAACTTGGATGATCACAGGCAGCTAATAACAAATCAAAAATTTCTTGATCAATTTCTTTTGTTGCATGGGCTAGAAGCTGTTCAAAAATCTTGTGATTATCACTAGAGACTACTCCTTGTTTAGCCAAAAAAGTTTTGACAGTTTCTAAAAATATATGGTGAGCGTCCTCGCCTCTTTCACTAATAGAAACTATCGCTTGATTTTTTACAGTAAAGCCAATATTGTCATCTGATAAAAAATTGACGTACAAAAGACTGATATCAACATCTTCTGGAAAATCTTTTAGGGCATGAACGATGCAAATAGCTTGAGCTTCATCTTTGACTTTTTCTATTTCTTCTTTAAAAATCATTTTGGCTGTTTCAACATTTGCCACAATAATTCCTTTTAAAGTCGCTTCATAACAAGAGTCTATGACTTTATATTGTTTCCATAATCTTTTCGATATCGCTAGAGTGTCTTTCAAGACTTTCAAATCTTCTTCTTCAGCAAGAGTTGCATAAGCCATAATCGCTTCATTAGTAATTGAACCCCAGGTCGAAGGACTATTGTCAATGTGTTTCACCAACTGTTCTTTAGCGGCTTTTAAAGTTTCAGCATCTTGACTAGCAACCCATTCAGTCCAAGCTCTTGAATCTTTATGATTGTACTTATAGAAAATTTGAGATAGTAAACCATGATTTTTGCTTTTGCCAAAAAGACTCAGATTAAGCTTGTCTTGTAAAAGCTTATCTATTTGCGGCAAGTAATTGTAGATGCCAATTACTATAACCGTAATAATAATTAACGAAATCACTATATTAATAGCAAATGACATTAATGACCACCTCCGTGTCCGCCTCCGCCATGATCAGCAGCTGGTTCTTCTTTTGGAGCTTCGCCATGTCCACCACCACCAGCGCCTACTTGATTTGAGCCAAATCCACTAGGGTGTTTTTTTCTAAAAGCTTCTGATGCTCGCTTCATTCTTAATTCTTCAAGAGTAGGCGCTCTTTCTATTTTGCTACCAGTAGAATTATATTTTTTGGAATCAAATTCTCCTTCTTTTTTGATTTTAGCTTCGTTCATTTTTTCATTTAGAGTTTCTTCATCCAAAGCATCTTCCTCATTGATATATTCTGGCTTGAGATCAGCTAAAGCCTCATTTTGTAAAAGCAAAATCGTTACACGTCTATTTGTTGCAGCAAGTGGACTATCTGGATTTTTAAGTTGAGTATCTGCGTAACCCTCAACACGCGCAAATCTAGTGTTGTTAATTCCACCATATAAAAGTCTGCTTTTAACTGCGATTGCTCTGTCTGTAGATAAATTCCAGTTATCATAATTTGCATAATTATATTGCTTAGAATCGGTGTGACCAGAGACTATAATAGGACTTACTCTTTGACGCAAAAGTTTAGCGAGTAAATCAATTATGGTTTTAGCTTCAAATGTAAGCGATGATGAGCCTGGTTCAAAAATTTGTCTTTTGTCTGAGTCTTTGATTTCAATCAAGATACCGTTTTTAACTTGATTAAATTGCACTTGTTCCAATAGCTCTGGGTCAGCGCTGGTCTCAAGCTCTTTTTTAAGCTCTTCTTGCATTTGTTTTTGCATTTCTTTTTTATTAGCTTCACTAACTACTAATTGTTGAAACTCAAAAAAACTAGCTCCACCATCAAATTTACCTGGATCAGTTGGACGCTTAGCCCCACCAAAAATAAAAATATTACCGTCCATTGGACCACTAGAAATAGGTTGCTTGAAAACCTGCGATATTGCAGCTTTGGAACTCGGATCGACATTCACTAGCCAAAGCAAAAGAAAAAGGCACATCATCGCAGTAACGAAGTCTGCGTAAGCCACTTTCCAGGCACCACCGTGATGTCCTCCGTGGCCACCCTTTTTGATAATCTTTTTAATGATTACCGGTTCTTCTTGATTATTATTTTTTTCCGCCATATGTTAATGCTTTTTGGACTTAACCAAAGGCTAAAGTTTTTATTCCTAAAGATTGAGCTAAAAGTATAGATTTACCCCTAGGTCAAATAGATGAATTTACGTCATAGGGCTATAGCCTAGAGTCAAAATGCCGATTGCAAATATTGAGGACACTAAATGTCAACAAGTAAATTCAAAAATTCAGATAAATTCCTAAAGAACATGGTTGAATCAGCTAGCCCTATGCAGCTAGTTATTATGCTTTATGATGGGGCCATTCAATGGCTAAATATTGCCAAACAAGAATTGAAAAAAAACAAAGAAAGTAAACTGCCCAATTGGTCTGAATTTAGCCACCAAATGAAAATGGCTCATGAAATCGTAAATCACTTACAAGAAAGTTTGGATTTCAAGCATTCTGAAGATATTGCAGATAGATTATTTGCTTTGTATGATTTTATGAAAAGCAACTTAATTAAAGCAAACGCTTTTAAAGATGAAGAAAAAATCAACCAAGTTATTGCTCTTTTAAAAGATCTCAAGACACATTGGCAAGACGTGATTAAACAAAATAACGCTGTATAATCATTATGTGCTTTCAATAAAAAATCTTTCTAAATCATTCAAGCAAAATAAAGTCCTAGACGGCATTTCAATAGATATAAATCTTGGTGAGTTTGTCGTTATCGTTGGATCTAGCGGCTGCGGCAAAAGTACTCTACTAAGAATAATTTCCGGACTAGAATCACTTGATGCGGGAGAAATCGTATCTGATGATCTTTTAATTAATGAGCTAGAACCAAAAGATAGAAATATCAGCATGGTCTTTCAAAACTATGCTTTATATCCTCATAAAAGTGTCTTTGACAATATTGCTTTTCCCTTACAAATTAAAAATACTCCCAAAGCAATGATCGAAGAAAAAATATTAGAAATAAGTCAGAAACTTTCCATAGAAGAGCTTCTCAAACGCAAACCCAAAGAACTTTCTGGAGGACAAAGACAAAGGGTGGCTCTAGCAAGAGCCTTAGTCAAAGAACCCAAAATATTTTTACTAGACGAGCCGCTAAGTAACTTAGACGCCAAACTAAGAATACAGATGCGCAAAGAATTATTAGATCTAAAAAAAGAATGCAAAGGAAAGGCTAGCTTTATTTATGTAACGCATGATCAAGTTGAAGCTTTAACATTGGCTGATAAAATCTTGGTTCTTGATAAAGGCACAATCCAACAATACGGAGACCCGTACACGATATATCATCAGCCAGCCAATGTCTTTGTCGCAACATTTATTGGCAATCCCGCCACAAATATTATTGAAGCCAACGATAAACTAATTGGCATTAGGCCTGAGTATTTTTCTACTAGCCCCAAAACTGCTGATGATCTAGTGTTTGAGCTTGATATCTTTAATATAGAAAACTTAGGTAACGAAATATTAATACATGGTTTATACAAAGAAAAAATCAATATTTGCGCAAAGCTCAATGCAAATGAGCTTTTGGACAAAGATACAAAAGAAATTAAATTATATGTAAGCCAAAATCTGCTATATTATTTCAATAAGCAAACTGGCTTAAAGATTTAAAATGCAAACTGATCCTTTTATTAGTAGACAAATTGACTTGAATTTAGATATAGGTCAAGGCATAGGACAGCAAGTTCTAGAAAAAGATTTGTTGCCTTACGCAACCTCTGTCAATGTTTCTACAGGAGCTCATTCTGGCGATCCATCTTACATAGATCAATCTATAAAAGCCTGCAAACAGTATGAAACCATTATGCTCGGTGGCTTAATTTCTTATCCAGATGTTTTAGGTTTTGGATTAAGAAAAATACAATTATCCAATGACGAACTAAGAGCTTCTATCTTGATGCAACTAGGTGGTCTTGCGGCTTTGGCGAAATCATACAATTATGAGATCAATCATGTTAGAGCACACGGATATCTTTATCATCAAATGGTTTCTAACTACTCTATTGCTGAAACAGTAGTAAAAGCTATTCAGGAATTTAGCAAATGGATAATTTTATTATCACCACATTCAAGTGTTATTCAAGAAGTAGGCTCTTGGACTAGTATTAGAGTTGCTTATGAAGCAAGGTTTGATTTAAGATACCGCAACGACGGTTCTTTGATCAGTTTTGATCTAGAAAAAGACGGTGATCTAGATATAGATTTAGCTACACAAAGAGCAAGGGATTTGGTTTACAAGTCTTCAGTCAAAACAGAAGAAGGGCCAGAACACGAACTTAAGTTTGAATCTATTCATTTACCATCAAGGTTAAAAAACTCGCTGGATATAGCAAAATTGGTTAGAAGCATGATACTTAAGCCCTTACCTTTAAAAACTATAGATTATGAGCCTTATCTAGCTGAATTCTTATAGAAAAACAAAGAAAATCTTATTTATAGGTGATTTGCTTATTGTAAATAATTGATTTTTATGTTATGTTATTAGCAGATTAGGTGATATTCGGGATAATATCGGGAGTTAGATAAATAAATGAAAGATCAAATAAAAGAGCTAGTTGAAAAATATGTCGAGTCTTTAGAAAAAGACAACGATACTATAAAAGCGTATAGGCTGGATCTAGAAAAGTTCGTTTTGGCTTTTGGACCAAGAGAGCCTATGGATATAAAAGGTCAGGAACTTAAAGACTACCTTGATACTCTTAACACTCGCAACAGCAAAAGAGTAAGCGTATCAACTCAAAATAGACATTATGCAACAATCAGCTGTTTTTTCAATTGGTTAATTAGAGAATCAAAACTTATTGAAAACCCAATCAAGTCTGTTATCCGTCGCAAACCCAATAAAGATGCTGGTGAAGCGAACTCAAAAGACATCATCAGATATCTTGATAAAGAAACTATACAAAAAATAATGTCTAACGCTAAAACCATAAGAGAAGAATTTTTGTTCGATCTTCTTTACAGTAGCGGACTTCGTATCTCTGAAGCGCTAGCACTAAATGTACAAGATATCAGAAATGGTGTTATCCAAATTAGAGCAGGTAAAGGCAACAGAGCAAGAGTTACTTATATGTCAAAAATAACCGAAAAGTTATTTAGAAAATATCTTGAAAAACGCACTCCTGATAGAGCTGCTCTTTACAAGGCAAAAACTATAGAAGAAGCTCAGGCATTAAGAAATGAAGGTTCGTTATTCACAACTAACAACGGTACAAGACTTGGTTACCATAGAGCGAATCAATTGTTTAAACAAGCAGCTAGAGGCATGAAAAACCCTGATAGCACTCCTCTTACTATTCACCAATTGCGTCATACTTTCTGTACAGAAAGGGTTGGGCACATCGATATTAGAGTTCTACAAAAACTTGCTGGTCACAGTGATATCAGAACAACTCTTAGATATGCAAAAGTTGCTGACAAAGTAGCTAGAGAGCAATTCGAAAGATTCGATCGTGAGCAAAAAGTTGGATTCGATGAGCATGGTACCTTCAAACTACCAACTCAAGAAGATTTCGAAAAAGCAGAAGTGTTAATCTAAATAAAATAAATTGCCGAATAAAAAACGCGCGATCATAATTCCAGGCTCTTGTTCTTCAAGAGCTAATTGGTTTGATAATATTGTTTTCTTTGAAAAACACAATTACCAAGCCGACTTCATTGAGCTAGAAGCCTTTAGATATGAGGATCTTGATAGAGCCGCTATTGCGATCTTTGATCATATTTCTTTAATCACAAGACAAGGCGAAAAATTTATTTTCTTAGTCCATTCCATGGGAGCAATGTTGTTTTTAAAAATCCTCTTAGATGGAGAATTATTTAGCAACCGAGACCCAAAAACTTTTGAAATAATCAAATCTTCCACTGTGGTTTTGATACAAATTCCTATTCAAGTAAAACAAAGATTATTATGGAATTTTAGAATTAGTTTTCCCTTTATTAGCGTGGGGATGTTTTTACACAGACCATTAATCAGCTCTTGGTTAAGTCCTCTACTCATATACTGCAAAAAACTAGAGCATAAATATTGCCAATTTGCTCTTTTGAATCTAGCTCTCAATGTGCTTTTGATGCATTCAAGCTTTTGGGGCACTAGAGTCAAAGAATATATAAACTTGATCAAATATTATGAACATTGGGATGCTTACTCTCTGTCTTATTTTTTTCTAAAAAAAATAAATGAAGCAAGTGAATTTTCTAATTTGATTTTTACCACAGGCAATCTTGATATGTTTAACAGCCGAGAACATATAAATGAAATCGCCGCTAAGCTAAACGCAAAAACTATAGATTTCCCGTGGAGCTTCCATAATCCTCATCATTTCTTTTGGACTCAAAAGCCCTTTCACGATTACATCGCAACAGTACTATAGCCGCAATCTACGTGAATCACCTCACCTGTAATTCCGCCGCTTAGTGAACTTGCCAGAAACAAAGCTGTTCCAGCAATTTCAGCAAGATCTACATTGCGTTTGAGAGGAGCTTTATCAGCGTGATGCTTGAGCATCGACATAAAATCACCAATGCCTCTTGCTGCAAGAGTTTTGACAGGACCTGCCGAAATCGCATTGACTCTAATATTTTCTGGACCCAAATCATAAGCAAGATATCTAGTACCCGCTTCTAGAGCAGCTTTGGCAACGCCCATCATATTATAGTTTGGGACGACTTTCTCTGCGCCTAAATAAGTAAGAGAAATTATCGATCCACCACCAGCTGCGTTCATCAATGGTCTTGCTTTGCGAGCCATTGCAGCAAGTGAATACGCTGAGATGTCTTGAGCTAGAGCATAGTGCTCTCTTTGAGTATCAACGAAACCACCGTTTAAAGTTTCTTTAGGAGCAAAAGCTAGACAATGCAACATGATGTCTAGTTTGCCGCCAAAAGTTTTGGTGACCATATCAAAAGCCGAATCTAGGCTTTCGTCTTTGCTTACATCTAATTCAACCATTTTGGGATTATCGATAACCCCATCCAAAACTTTTTCAAGTTCTGGTTTTAATCTTTCGCTTTGATAACTAAAAACTATTTCAGCACCGGCTTGATGAAGAGCCTGAGCTATACCCCAAGCTATACTGCGTTTATTTGCTATTCCTGAGACTAGGGCTTTTTTGCCGACTAGTATCTTTGGGAATTCTATGGATAATTTTTCTTCTGTTTCTGTAGACATAAAAATTGATTTTAACAGCTTTAGT
>JAJTHA010000101.1 GCA_021299565.1 Candidatus Caenarcanales bacterium | reverse complement strand
TCACTTAAATCGCAAGATCTAGCAAAAGAGGTGTTTAGCATTGAAATCGAGGCCATTAATCAAGTAAAGCATCTCATAGATGCGAATTTTGACAAGGCCATAGAGATTTTATTAAAAACTACGGGCAAAGTTGTTGTTACTGGTATGGGCAAATCTGGTCATATAGGAGCCAAAATAGCAGCGACTTTGGCTAGCACTGGCACTCCGTCGTTTTTTGTTCATCCTGGTGAAATGGGTCATGGGGATCTAGGTATGCTGACCAATAACGATACCGTTATTGCACTAAGCTATAGCGGTAATACTGAAGAACTGCGAAAAATACTAGCTCCTATCAAACAACTAGGAGTCAAACTCATAGCAATAAGCGGGGGCAAAGATAGTACACTTGCAAGATTCGCTGATATATTCTTGTGGACACCTATTGAAAAAGAAGCTTGTCCATTGGATTTGGCTCCAACATCTTCTACTACAGTCGCTCTTGTCATGGGTGATGCTATTGCAGTTACCCTAATGAAACATAAAAATATCCAAAGACAAGATTTTGCCAAATCACATCCTCTTGGTTCTCTTGGTAAAAGTTTTATTGGTATAGATTCTTTAATGCGCAAAGATAAATTACCAATAGTCAAAACTACAACAAATTTTCTAGGAATTCTTGAGGAAATCAATTCTAAATCTCTTGGCTTTACTACTGTTATCAATAATCAAAATCAACTGGTAGGCACTATTACTGATGGGGACTTGAGACGAGCTCAATTGAAATTTCAAACTGATATCTTCAACAAGACTGCTGAGGAATTGATGAACAAGCAATCTAAAACTGGTTCTCGTGAAATGCTAGCCAGCCAAGCTGCTGATTTGATGAAAGAATATCGTATTTCAAATTTGGTAATAGTCGATAAAAACAATAATATAGAGGGAATACTAGACTTGAAGGATATGCTCGCAGAGGGCTTTGTAATTTAGTAAACTTAAAGCAGATGAAGATTTTTAAATTAGATTTGTTAGGAATAATTTTATTGATTTTTATCAGTTTATTGGTAATAGTATTACCTAGTGTTTTGGTTCAATTTATTTGGAATAGCGTTGTTTCAAATCACCTTGAAAATAACCTAGTAATTAATTTATTTCAAGCGATTTTGCTCTGGGGAGCTATTGCTACTTTGTTTTATATTACTGGCGTATTTAAATTTGGTTTTAGTTTCCAAGAGCTAGAAGCAATTGATCTAAGCACCATTGAAGATCCTGAACTCAGATCAGAACTTGAGAAACTTAAAATCGAAGCTAAACAAAAAGAAGAAGAGAAGAACAAACTCTAAACTGTCTTTGATAAGTTTGATAGAAGCGGACTAAATAGTTTAAGCTCTATACTAACTTCACTTACCCTATCTAAATCAACCAAAGAAGTATTGCCCAAAGTCAACTGCGCACCGCCTTCTATAGATTTAACTCTTTTTAAAATTTCCTCGACTGTTGCCTTGTGGTTCTTGTCATTTATTGGAAGCCCTGTGTATTGAATAGAAAACCTCAACCTTTGGTGCTTATCAAAAGAAATATTGAGATCAATATCCATAGTCAAATCCTCATCGTTAATTAAACGAGAATTACTTAGACTAATTAACTCCAAAAGTTTTTGAATTACACGATAAACAGCATATTTTTGCTCATTAAAAAGTTTTAGATCTATAGTTTCTGTTTGTATTGAAAATTGCATTTTACCTTGGCTCAAAGAATGTACTTTGGCTGCTAGCAATTCAAAAATGCCTATCAAACCATTTTCAGTCTCAAAACGAAACGGTACTAAATTAAACAATACCCCATCTAATTCTTGCAAAAGATCATTAATACTGTGTTTCAGCAGAGAAGCTTTGACCAAATCTCTTTCTCCAAGACTTGGAGATTCCAAAAGCTCATCTATTTTCTCATTTATAGAATTAAATGCATTAATGGTTTTTTCCTCTAGCAATAGAGCTGTTTCTTCATTGTTAATTTCAATTTGAGTAAAAAGTTTAGCTAAATTATCTGACTTTGAATTATCCAGATTATTAGTGATATTTAGATTTTGGCTAGCCAAGGTTTCCTGAACTGGCGGTGTTTCAACAAACTGAGTGATAGTCTGAGTTTGTAAAACCTGCGTTGCAACTGACGATGCTTTGAAATCGCTAGCATCTTTGTTGTTATAAACAAATTGGTCTAAAGATTCTATGGTTTCTTTTTTGAAATTATCAACTTGAGGTAAAGCGAATCGAAGTTTTGATAAATTTTGATAGAAATTACCAAAATCCACAAACTCCAAACTAGAGAAAGCCAATATAAAAATATTTCCAATGATAAAGCTTGCAATGGATAAATGAATATCCGAAAAACTGAAAACTAACTGACTAGCAACAACCGCAACACCGGTTAAAATCAAAAAGCCAAAGGCTCTAGCCGGCAATATGACAAGGTTATAGCCCACAGCCAAAGCAAGCAATAAAACTAACAATAGAAAACTTGGTAATTGTATTAGTTGGATTTGTCTATCTTCTATATAGTTAATTAATCTAGTTAGTTGCTTTTCGGAGATTTCTGGACTAACCAAAGCAATATTATGATTGTTGATAGTATCAGCATAATCTTCTATTTGAGAGATCTCGACTTGACGTGCTTTTGCTTTTCTTGGATCCAAAATAATTTTTTTGTTTTGTTGAATAGTTTTCTCTAATTCACTTGCGGCTATATTTTGGATATTTATATCTTTATTTACAAGAGCTGTTTCTAATTGTTCTTGATTAAAATTTAAACTATTTGAAAAAACATTTAAAGACAAAACATTAAATTTTGAAATCTTATTGACTAAGTCCAAGCTAGCAAGTTTTTGTTCTTCCAAATCTAAGCCATTAAAAAACTCTTTGGGGATTTTGATCAAAACAAAACTGCTTGTTTTAGCTTTGCTAAAACTAAATATAGTTTGTACATTAAGTAGCTGATTCTCTAAAGCGTTAGAAAAGTTTTTAAAAGCAAAATTGCTCAACAAAAAAGCCAATAGACCAATTAAAAGTCCTGAGATAATTCTTTTCATACAAGGCTATTATATTACGTCTTTTGCTTTATCAGTAAGCATTCTGCCTCTTTGCCCTCTGATCAAATAGCCAGATTGTATTAAAAATGGTTCATAGTAATCTTCTATAGTACTTTTATCCTCGCCAGTAATGCTAGCTAAAGGCTCTAAACCCACTGGACCGCCAGCATATTTATCCCTAATGATTTCTAAGATTTTTCTGTCCATCGCATCTAGACCATATTGATCGATTTTATAGAGATTCAGAGCTTGATCACTTAAAGCTTCATCGATAGTAGTTTTACCTAAATGCTCGGCAAAATCTCTTACTAGTCTCAAAAGTCTATTAGCAATTCTAGGTGTTGCACGAGCTCTTCTCGCTATTGCAAGTGCTGCTGCTGCTTCTATTTGAGTATTTAATTTGCGAGCACTCGCTTGAATAATCAAAGCTAATTCTTCAGCTGAATAATATTCCATTCTATGCACATGCAAAAATCTGTCTCTTAGTGGCGCGCTGATATAACCCAATTTGGTCGTTGCAGCTACCATGATAAATTTATTGATATTTAGCCTCATCACTCTTGAGCTAGAACCCTTACCGCTAGTGAGATCTACTTGATAGTCTTCTAAGGCGGGATACATCAACTCTTCTGTGATTTTATTAAGACGATGAATCTCATCAATAAAAATCACATCACCCTCTGAAGCTGACATCAAAATTCCCAAAATATCTTTTGGTCTTTCAAGAGCCGGAGCTGAAAAAATATGAGCCTTGGTGCCGAGTTCATTTGCTAGTAAATAAGCACAGCTAGTTTTGCCAAGACCAGGAGGACCGTATAGAAGTATATGTCCCAAGCTAGCAAGGTCATTACGATTACGAGCTGCATTAATTGAGATTTTGAGAATTTCTTTCAGGCGACTTTGTCCAATATAAGCATCAAAAGAATTTGGCCTTAAATTGTTGATTTGCTCATAATCTTTATCAGCCTCCGTAGGCGCTGACTGTATCATGCGTTTTTCTGTATTATCAAATGAACTTAAAATTGCCACTTACATGAGTAAGTATATCATTGAATCAAATACTTGATTAACTAAAATTTCCCAAAAAATCTAATTTTTGAGCCTTTGTTCTAGCTATTTGGGCTTTTTCTGTTTCTCCAATAAGCTCAAATAATTTAGCTTGCATAAAATAACTAACACAGGAATGCTTATCAAATTCAAGAAATTTCTTACATAAAAACTCTATCAAGTCTTTTGAATGAGGTGAAGAAATTGAATCCAAAGCTTTGCGGATATCGTAATAAATATCAACAGTAGAAGTTTTTTCATAAAGTTCTTTCATCAAATCTAATAGCTCCAAAAACAAATTTTGGTTTTTAAAATAAAACATTCTTAAAAATGAATTGTCTTGAACAACATATCCACAATAATTTTGATTAGTGATTAGTTTGGTGATTAAAGGCTCACTAAAATAATTCACTATCGCATTAGCGAACATACGAAAAATCCCCGGATCATTTTTATCTAATGGCATATCACTTACATATATAAAACCATTATCGTCAAGCAAATCTAAAAGCATTTCTGTTGCGCTTAAAGCAGCGTAGGGATAAAGTATTTTAGACCTATGATCAACTAGATCTTTTGACAATAAATCAAAATACTTTTGCTCTAAACCTTGACTAGGACTATATTTAACCCATAATTCTTGAATCAATAATCTAGAAAGTAAATTAGAATCTTCAAGAAGATTGTTTTCATTAAGAGACTTGTCGTCAGGATTTTGCCAGATTTGGATTTGTAATTTTTCTAAATTTCCTTCCTCACTATATCTAAGCGGCAAAGTCGGCAAAGCATCAAAAACGTAATTTAGCAAAACGGCATCAAAAGTTTTAGAATAAGTGTTTGGAATATTTAAAAGGTTTAATTCCAAAAACTCATAGTGAGTATGTTCTTGAAAATCATTTAAAACACCAATCGATTTAATCTCATCAAAAGTTTTACTCGTAATATCACTTAAGTAAAAAACAATGTTTTTTTCTATCCCTAGGTCTTTTGCTGCAAGTAAAGCGTGTCTTGCAAAGATACCAGAGCCGGAGCCAAATTCAAGTATTTTGAATTTATCAATTTTTTTATCTAATATAATTTTTTTACAAAGTTCGACAAAGGCTCTAGCGTGAGGGTAACTATTGGAGATTTCATTAGGAATATAACTGCCAGAAGCTTTGGAAAACGCTTTCAAGCCCTTTGAAGCATAGTAACTAGAGCCCAATTTATAAAGCAAAGATTTATCAAAATCCGTGAAATCTTCAATTAAGATAGGTTCAGGCATTACAATATATAATATGACTCTTTTAGAAAAGCGTACAAAAATTAACACTAATTCTGAGCTTTTCACGGAAGAATTAGCTAATTCAAGTCATGAATTAAATTTCGCCGCACAAAAAATCTTAAATCAAGAAAGATTGAGTTATGAAGAAGGCTGCAAACTAATTCGAACACAAGAGATATTTGCTCTTGGACATTTAGCAAATTATGTTAGAGAGAGAAAAGCCTACGAACTTGCAATTAAAAAAGGTTTTGATATAAGCACTGCTCAAAAAAGAATGAAACAAGTTTGGTGGAACACTAATCTACATTTGAATCCAACTAATATTTGTATTGGTTCTTGTGATTTTTGTTCTTTTGCTAGAAAACCAAATCAAGAGGGTGCTTATACTATGTCTATCCCAGAAGCTATTGATAGAGTAGTTTTGGCACGTGCCGAGGGTGCCACAGAAGTGCATATAGTCGGCGGGCTGAATCCAAAATGTTTAATTGAATACTATGGTGATTTAATAAAAGCTATTAAACAAGAAGTCCCTGATATTCATGTAAAAGCTTTCACAGCAGTTGAAATAGATTTCTTCCAGCAATTCGCAAGAAACAATAATGGTCAAAAATTGACTTATGAAGAAATTTTTGATGCCTTAATAGCTGCTGGTCTTGATAGCATGCCGGGAGGAGGAGCTGAGATTTTTTCTAGACAAGTCAGAGATGAGATGTGCCCTGATAAAATTGACGCTAGTTTATGGGTGCAAATCCATCAAATTGCTCACAGCAAAGGACTGAAAACAAACGCTACAATGCTTGCTGGCATTGGCGAAGAGCCCGAGGAAAGAGTCGAACACTTGGACATTTTGAGAAAAGCCCAAGACGAGTCTCTCGCTAAATTCAATTCTGGTTTTCAAACTTTTATACCTTTGAGTTGTCACTATGAAGGTAATGATTTATTAGAGCGCGGAGTGAAACCTTTAACTGGTTTTGATCAATTAAAGAATATTGCAGTCTCCAGAATCATGCTTGATAACTTTGACAACATCAAAGCATACTGGATACAACTTGGAGAAAAAATGGCACAAATTGCACTCAGTTTTGGTGCCAATGACTTGGATGGCACTGTTAAAGCTGAGAGAATTACTTTTGCGGCTGGAGCGAGAAAACGATCTCTTGCTGAAAATACATTGATAGATTTAATTGAAGGTGCTAGTTTAGAAGCGATAGAAAGAGACACTATTTATAACCCTATTGAATTAAGCAAACATAAAATCGCAAATGCAAATAACTAGACCTGTTTTTATTATTGGATCTTATAGAGGTGGCACGAGCCTTCTGTTAAGGCTACTATCCGAATCAGAAGAACTTTGGTCTTTATATCGAGAATCCAATCATTTATGGCAAAACTATCACAGAAATAAAGAAGAGAGTTCAGATACAGTGATTCTAGAAAAACAAACTGACGGAACTTTTAAAAATTTGCTTGATAATAAAATCTATTCTGAGCCTCAAAAAGCAAGAAAAGCATTTGATAAGCATTACCACTATTCTTCTTATGATAACTATGCCTTAGGATATTTAGGTAGAGTCAGAACTTTAAGAGATAAGCTTAGACCATTATTTGATTTGATCAATATTTTCAATTATTTATACAAACTACTCAAAATCAATACAAAAACTTACCGAGTAGTAGATAAAACGCCACCTAATATCTACAGAATCGAATATTTAAAAGCCTTGTATCCAGATGCAAAATTTATTTATCTGGTCAGAGACAAAGAAGCAAATGTCAAATCTTTAATAAGTGCTTGGACTCATCCCAAAAAATTTGTTTATGCTTACAGAAAATATTTAACAGAAGATTTAGACATAAACATTGCAGGGTATTCAGGCAAAGTTTGGAAATTCTATATCCCACCTGATTTTCAAAACTATTTAGATAAATCAATTAGAGAAATTTGTGAGCATCAATACGATGATGCGCATCATCATGCAAAACAAGCCTTTAAGAATTTAGAAACTAATGATTTTCTAGAAATCAAATTTGAAGATTTCATGCACGGTCCTGATCAAATTATGCAAAAAATTTGTGACTTTACTGAAATTAAATATTCTACAAAAATGAAATCCATTGTCAAAGCAATGCCAGTAGTAAATTCAGATCTAAAAAACAACAAAATGCAATCCTATGCCTAATGAACTTCATATCAATATAGATCATATAGCGACTGTCAGAAATGCTAGACGCACCATTGAGCCTGATCTAATTCAAGCAGTTAAAATTATTGAAGCTACTCAAGCAAAAGGTATCACCATGCACCTTCGAGAAGATCGCAGGCATATCAATGATCGAGACATTTATGATATTGATGCTTATATACAAAAAAGTTCTAAATTATCTTTTACATTTGAAATGGGTGCCACGGATGAGATTAAAGCTATTTGCTTAAAAACAAAAGCTAAGTTAGCCACCATAGTTCCAGAAAAAAGAGAGGAATTAACTACGGAGGGTGGTTTAAATTTGATAGGGCAAGAAAAATATCTCAAAGAATTTATCAAAGCTATTAAAGACAATGGTACTCAAATAAGTTTTTTTGTTGATCCAATAGAAGAGCAAATTACCCTTGCCAAAGAAATTGGTGCTAATTTTATTGAAATTCACACCGGCACTTACGCTAACTTATTTATTAAATATGGTTCGGCATCACTAGAGCCAGTGCAAGCAGAAATTGCCCGAATCCACGATGCGACAAAATTTGCTCAAAGCATAGGGCTCAAAGTCAATCTAGGACATGGTTTAACTGTCAATAATTTGCCTCCCTTAATGCAGAATTTGAAAAATATACAAGAATTGCATATTGGACATTCGATTATTGCAAATTCAATTTATTATGGTTTGGAAAACACTATCAAAAGTTTTTTAGCTGTTCTAGCATAGAGTCAGTTGATAAATGCTCAGGATAAATACTCACCCCAGCATTGACACCTGCATCTAAAGCAGCTTCAAGAGATGTTCTAATTTCACTCACTGTAGTTCTCTCACCATCGGTAATTAAATGGATATTAAGATCATCTTTTTTGGTAAATTTACGAAGATCATCAATACTGCTTTTGACAAAGTTATAAACCAAATCCCTATCTCTATTTTTTAAACCATGCCAGTAAACCATTGGCATCAAAATGTCCCATTTGTTGCCGATGTATTCCCATGGATATTTTTGTTTGATTTTCGGAGAAAAAACAATTGCGATTAAAGGGTAGTCATTAGGTAATTTCTTTTTAATAGCTTCGGTATAACTTTTTACAGCCCAGAGTTGTGTGTTTTCTTCGATATCAGCTGCCATACCATCTAGACTATGCCCTTCGGGACTCTTATAGAGAGCAGGTTTGATAAATTTATCTGCATCTAGTGAGATATTTTTGAGATAGCAATAAGACCAACCAATGACTTTTATATTGTTTTCATGAGAAGCTTTCAAGATTTGATTTAAGCCAGTTTGATTATAGAAATAAGGCGTCGTTGATCTATTGATTTGAAGATAGATGGTATCGATATTAAATTTTTTCATGCGGGCAATGAATTTATCCATATCTTTTGGGTAATTCCAAATATTGATCCAAATGCCTTTGCCATTGGTTATCAATCTCTGTGTTTCTTGAATTTGTTCTTGTTGAGTTGGTTCTTGTGGCTCTGCTTCAATAGCTTGAGTTGGAGCAAAAACCTCTTCTCTAAAAGTAAAATTTGGATTGTCTTTTTTTAGCCTTTGCAATAACTCTTTTAATTTACGCAAATCCGGCTCAGTGAAAGCCTTAGCAGGGCCAACAAAGCCTAAATGTATAAAAAACACAATCAATAGTAACTTTTTCATCATTATTAAATCAACTCACTAATAAATTTGGTTATCAAAGTTAGATAAACAAAAAAGGAAATCATATCAATTATAGTCGTTATCAAGGGACCACTTGCGGTTGCAGGGTCAAGATTAATTTTTTTAAAAATAATCGGAGTCAAAGTGCCTAAACCAACAGCTAATACCATTGAACATAATAAAGAAAGTCCAATAAGAAGTGACAAAAGAAAATTTCTATAAAAGAAATAAGACAAAAGACTTGTGATCAAGGCACAGGTTAGTCCTATACATAAACTAATCACTAATTCATGGAAAAAAACTTTAATACTTTTATTTTCGTTGACTTCTCCAGTATATAAACCGCGCACTATAATTGTGGAGCTTTGATTCCCGATATTGCCCGAAAGACCTGATAACAAAGGCATAAACGAGATGGCGATTGGTATTGCAGCTATGGTTACATTATATTTTGCAATAATAGTAGTTGATAAATATTGACCAATGAGAGTAATAATCAACCATGGTGTTCTAGCTCTATATGCAGCGAAGTATTCATTTATTAAAGACTGATTAAGGTCTGATTCTGGCTCATAATTAATACCACTAGACTGGTAAATATCTTCCGTGGTTTCTTCTTCAATTACATCGACAGCATCATCAATAGTAATAATTCCCACTAATTGATTATTGTTATTAACAACAGGTATCGCCAAAAAATTATATTTTGAAATAAGATCAGCCGCAAGTTCTTGATCGTCATCAACTTTTACAGCAATAACTTCTTCATTTGTATGCTCACTAACAAAATCATTATCATCAGCCAAAAATAGCTGCTTAAAACTAATTACGCCTACGAGTTCGCCAAATTTTTTGGTTACATAGACATAAAGAATCTCACTATAGTTGTCTTTTGCTTTGAGCCTGATGTATCTTAATGCTGAAGCGACTTTGAGATCGGCTCTTACGCTAATAAAATTTGGTGCCATAATACCACCACAGGTATCCGGTTCAAAACTCATTAACTCTTTTAGTTCACTTGGTCTTTGAATATTTTCTAATACATAAACTATTCTTTCATCATTGAGATTGGCGATAATATCGGCAGCATCATCTAGTTGCATGTTATTAACAAAACGAACTAATTGGTCATCAGAAATAATTTCAAGGGTATCTTTAGTATCTGCTTTGGCTAGTTCAACTAAGACCGCAGCGCCTTGATCTTCTGACAATATCGTAAATAACAATTCCTTTTCTTCAATATCTAAATTTTTATATTCTTCAGCTATATCTTGAGGATAAAATTGATCAAAAATCTGACGCAAATCTATAACACTAGACTTATCAATGTCTTGCAAAAGATTTTTAAGATCTAATGTATTTGCCATAGCTATCTAATTTATATTTTTCCCTGTTTTGATGTTAGCATTATGGCTGTGGCTAAAAACCGTATAACTATCGCCATTATTCTCTTCGCCTCAGTGATTTTATTAGATTATCTTGGAGCAATAGCTTGGTCTTTAGTTATACTCTGCACAGCACTTGCAGCCTTTTTTGAATTCAATAAACTTTGTAACAATATGGGAATTTTTCTGGTAAATAGAATTATTCCTTTTTTTATTAGTTTATTTATTCTAACTCCTCTAATTTTCAAAAATGGTTTTGAACTTGAAAAGGTTCTAGTAGTACAAGCGATCTCATTGCTTGCTGCATATACTTGTATTTTTCCTCGTATAATATTGCGCGCGACTTATACCAAATTTGAAGATTTAACCGCTTCGTTATGGGCTGTTTTTCAATTAGGACTTTTGCCTTCTTTTTTCGTCTGGGTAAGGCTTATGGATAATGGTTTTGGTTTTACGCTTATTAGTATACTTAGTATTGCGCTCAACGATAGTGCTTCAATGTTAGGAGGCAAAATTTTTGGCAAACATAAATTAAGCACAAGCATCAGCCCAGGCAAAACCATAGAAGGAAGCTTGATCGGACTAACTGTAGGTTCATTAACTTTTGTCTTTCTTGCAAAGATTTTTCATTTACATTTTTTAAACGACTATATTTTGGTTGCTATCGCAATAGTGTTTAATATACTTGGGCAAATTGGTGACTTACTAGTAAGTGCTCTCAAAAGAGCTGCTGGAGTGAAAGACTCTGGTACCGTATTAATGTCACATGGCGGCATTTTAGATAGAATAGATAGTCATATTTTTGCTGCCTGGTTTGCATATTTTGCCTTTGCACTAAGCATTAAATAAGCCAAAATCTAGTCCGCGCTACAATAACATGTCAAGCCGTATTGGCTTATTCTAAATGCAAATCGCCCCTAGCCAAAACCAAAGCGTTTTAGCCATGCCTGTTCATGGCCAAAGTCTATTGTCATTGCCCAAAATAGAATTAAGCCCTAAAACTGCTTCGAAAATTCAAGAATTGCATCAAGAAGAAAATAAAAAATCAAAAAACTTATTTTCTCTTTTAGTTAAAAATTCTGATTATCGAAATATTAGTATCAGTGGTATCAATGCTCTTTTACACGCGCTTGCTATGGTGACTAATTTTACAATGAAGAAAAAAAACCAAGGTCTCAAAAAGTTTTTGAATGATGCTGCTTTTTTCTGCACAAGATGGATAGCTCCAATTAGTTCTTATGGTAGTGCTGCTCTTGAAGCATTTGAAAATAAAAGAGGTATTGAGGGGCTCATCAAACTTGTTCCTCCTTTGCTATTACCTACTGTTGGCGATGCCAATATTGATGCGGTTTTTGGACTGGTAAATGCTTTAAACCAACCATATGATCTTGTATCTGATAGGCTAAAAGAAAAAGCAAAAACAGATACTGAGCTTGCCGAAAAACTTAAATCTGGAAATTCAAGTTTTAAAGAAAACAGGCAAATGATTTTTAATGAATTCAAAAATTATTTATCCGATTTCAAACAAGGTAAATTAAAATTTTGGGATCACGGAATTTATTTTTTGAATTGTAGTTTAATTCTTGCTGGCTCAATTCCAATGCTACTGTTTGGAAGAAATGACAGAAATAGTACTTTTGCAAAATCCTTAGGCTTTTTGAGAAATCTTGGTGGGATTTTTGGTGATCTAGGATTTGTTCTTGGTGGTGAAAACAAGAGTATCTATAAATTTATTATTGGTGTCATGTGTAGTATTTCTGCAATAGCCAATATTGGTAAACGCTGGGTCTCTGAAGATATGTCCAAAATACTGATACATTTGGGCTCTGCTCTAGACGTATCCGCTTATGCGCTGTGGAACGTTTTTAATAGTAAAAACGCCAAAGAGAGAGCGGCTTTAGCTACCACATAAATAGTATTACGCTATAATAATCTGTCATACCTTATTTGGGTATTTAAGACATGCAAATAGCTGAAAACAGCCAAAATCTTAGCTTATTAGATAAGCCTATATTAGGCCAAATTTTGCCGTCTATTACGAATGAAAAAGTTGATGCCAATATAATAAACCCTAATGAAAATTCTATTCAAGATTTACATCAAACTGAAAAACCTAAAGAGACTAATGATCCTCCTAAAACAAAAAATAAATACTCTGGTTTAATCGATAAATTTGTAAAAGATTCAGACTACAGAAATATAAGCATTAGTGGAATCAACGCTTTTTTGCATGCTGTCGCCACCATAACTAATTTCACAGCTAAAAAATCTACGATGAATAAATTTTTTAATGACGCTGCTTTTTTCTGTACGCGCTGGGTTGCTCCATTAATATCTTATGGTACGGCAGCCTGGACAGCTTTTGAAAATAAGCGTGGCGTTGAAGGTCTAATCAAAATTATTCCTCCTGCTTTTTTGCCTACTGTCGGAGATGCCAATATTGATGCGGTTTTCGGCTTTAGTACTGGACTAAACCAACCATATGATATGGTGATGAGTCGTCTTAAAGAAAAAGCAAAAACAGATTCAAGTCTTGCTGAAAAATTACAAAAAGGCAATTCTAGTTTTGGTGAAAATATTTCTATGATTACAAATGAATTTAAAAATATGCTTTCTGACTTTGCAAAAGGAAAAATGAAATTCTGGGAAGGGGGAATTTATATGATCAATTGCGCAATGATATTAGCTGGATCTTTACCAATGATGCTTTTTGCAAGACAAGATCGCAATAGTACTTTTGCAAAAGGACTTGGCTTTTTGAGAAATATTGGCGGCATTCTCGGAGATATTGGTCTTGTTTTTGGTAGCGAAAGCAAGAGTTTATACAAATTTGTCATTGGTGTAATGTGCAGTATGGCAGCAGTTGCCGATATTGCGAAACGTTGGGTCAATGATGATGTAGCAAAAATTCTAATTCACTTAGGTGCTGCTCTAAATGTATCTGCGTATGCGATCTGGAATGCGTTTAATAGTAAAGCTGCTGCGGAACAAAAAATGGACAATCCGGTCCTAGTTAGTTAATAAGGAAATAATAGGTTAGTTAGAGTCATTATCAAAGATGATAAAGGAGAAAAACTATGCGAATTAGACAATTACTAATTGCGTTACTAATACTTCACGTGTTCACTACTATGTTACCTGCTAAAGCAGTTGAAAAAAATATCATTACTTCAGTTTTAGGCACAGTTGTTGGCACACCCATCAGCACTGTCTCTGGTTTATTGAAAGGATCAATTTCAAAAGGAGTTGAGTATAGTAATTCGTTCACTGATGGTCTTGGAGGAGGCATTGGTGGTGTGATTGGTGTACCACTTGGGATGATCACTGGTATTGTTACTGGCGGCACTACAGGTACTGTTAAAGGACTACTTAATGGAATTGTTGTTGGTATTGATGAACCATTTAGCTCACGAAGCATGAGCCTGGATGG
>JAJTHA010000023.1 GCA_021299565.1 Candidatus Caenarcanales bacterium | reverse complement strand
TATCTTCAATCTCAGAAAAATGTTCTACTAACGCTATGTCTTCTAATGTCTTCATGACTTTATTGACGAAAGTTATTTAAAAAAGTGGCCGCCACTTACATGAATATTAGTGGCTAGATAATAGGGAATGCGGAAGCCCTGTACTGCTTCGAAACAAGAACACAAATTTCAAGTTATTAGTGTAAAGAAGCCCACTAAAGATACTTATCCTGTTGGTACAATATTGGATACTAAGGTTGGTGTAAAACGAGGTATGGGTTTGATCACGAGTCCGAATACAGTACTTCTTTTGACCTCTATTACTTTGCCAGATTCTAGTAGTGCTGAAATTTCAAATCCTACTATAGTTCTTTTAGGCTGTTCTATTGTAAAATCTTTGATTCCTTATTACCAACTAGCTTCAGATATAAGTCAAAGTGGTGGTATTAAATTATTTAAAGGGAAACAATATAAAATTGATCGTGCTAAAGCAGGTAAAAGACTAAGAGCTACTCCGATTTAGAGAAATCAAAGTATGTTAGCTACTTTTAGCACATCCAAAGTAAATACATATAGGCGATAATCCAACCACAAACAACATCCTCAAGATGATGCACTCGTAAATAAAGCCTAGAAAGTCCTAGTAAAAAAGGCCAGGTATAAAAAATATAAACAAGCGGAGCTTCAATCTCAAAAACTCTAGCAATGGACCAATATAAAACCAAAGACGTCAGTGAATGACCAGAAGGAAAGCTATGCCCATTGACATGAGGAATGCGCCATAGAGCTTTATTGGGTCTGGCTTTTTTGATGGTGTTTTTAAGAATCAAATTAATCGCATAACCCCAAAACCATATCCAAGCTACTTGGTAGCCTTTTTCAAAATCAATTATCAGCAAGGAAATGATGATGAATATTTGAGGGATTAAATTCCCGGACCAAGTGAAAAATTGAATTATTCTAACTGTCAGTGGTGAGCTCATTAATGAAAATATCCTAGTAATTGATTAAATGCAGATGGGTTCACGCTATATATTCTAGCTGCTATTTCTAAAGCCCAATATCTAAAATCACTAAATCTTTTGAAACTAGAGAGAGCAAAAGATTTTTTCAGATGTTCAAGTGCTGTTTCTTGTTTACCAGCAAGCGTGTACCAATATGCAAAACGTAAATGAGCCAGGCTATAAGCCTCATTGCGAGTCTGTTCATCAGCTTCCTTGCTATTTGAATCCAGAACTCCTAGAGTAACTTTTTCGATATGTTCGGCGTTGACATTTTTTACCGATTGACCAGGATGTAGACGATAGTCACCAAGCGGCTCTTGAGTAAAATGAAATTTACCCAGTTTAGAAAGTCTCAACCAAAAATCCCAATCTTCATAGGGAATCAAATCTGTTCTTTGCTCACCAACTTCATTAACCAGTTCTTTTCTAAACATTGGTGTTACCGAAGAGATAAAGTTTCTTTTGAGAAGTTCTGGATAAACTTGCCCACTATAACCTTGATGTTGTCTACGAGCATGTCTGAGAGAATTGCCTTGCATATCTATTCTATTTACAGCAGCATAAGACATAGCGATGTCTCTATCTTTTTCCATTATGGCAATTTGTTTTTCTAGTTTTCCTGGGTACCAAACATCGTCTGAATCAACCAAACAGACATATTCGCCATTAGCTAGTTGCATGCCTTTTGATCTTGCAACGGCTCTTTCAGAATTGTTTTGGTGATGATATTGTATGCGGCTATCACGCTTGGAGTATGTATCTAAGATTTCAGCAGTGTCATCGGTGCTTCCATCATCAATAAAAATCAGCTCAAGGTTTTTGTGGTTTTGTGCAAGTATGCTATCAAGAGTTGCTGGAACGTATTGAGCCCTGTTGTAGCTTGGAACAACTATTGATACTAGTGGCTTTTTACTATAAGTCATTTAAACAAATTCTTTGAGATCCAAATTGTTTCTATCCAAAATTTTGTTTCCGGCAGCTGTATAAGACCAAATCGTTCCTGGATAAACCAACATCGGAGCAAAGTAAGTTTGCTGGTCTTTGAAAACTTTAGCAAGATTTTTTTGAGTTTTTTCTAGTTCTTCTTTCATGAAAATCGGTGAACCAGATTGCGCACAAAAAATACCATCTGTTTTCATGACTCTTTTGATGTCCTCATAGAACTCAGTCTCTATAAGTCCTGCAGCAAAACCCTCAGGATCTGTTGAATCACAAAGTATCAAATCAAAATGTTGTTCTGGAGCGTTCTTGATATACGCTAGTGCGTCTTCGACTCTCAAATCTAGTTTTGAATTTGAAAATTCACATGAAATATTTGGGAAGAACTTTTTGGATACTTCAATTACATCAGCATCAATTTCCACCATAGTGACTTTCTGAATTCTTGCATCCCAGTTTTTGAATAGGTCTCTAACAATTCCACCATCGCCAGCACCAATTACCAAAATATTCAAATCTTTATTTGCTGATTCGATATTTTGCATGCCATAACTAGTGAGAGACTTGTGGTACATATGCTCATCAAGATCACTAAGCATATAGCATCCATCAAGAACCATTACAGTTCCAAAATCCTCATTTTCAAAAATCAAAATATCTTGATATTGGCTTTTTTGATGATAAAGAGTTTCTTTAACTGTTAAAGCAAAGGCCCTGTTGCCTTTGTGGATTTCCTGGAACCATTTTGTTTGAGTGTCTTGCATAGAACTATTAATTATAATATTTCTAGAGCTTCTTGGTATTTTTTTGCGTGATGTTTTTCTACAAAAGCTAGAGATTTGAATCTTTTTGCCGCTTTTTGAAAAATCTCAGCATGGTCTTTTGATTCCAATGCTTGCTCCTGAAACTCAAGCACGGCATCTATTTGAGCTTCATCTAGAGCCGTTTTTTCAAATTCAGGATACATGTAATTGCTCTCATGCAATTCTCCTTCTATGGCTATCTGCAAAAGTTTTTGAACGGTCATTTTTTCAGATGCATAAACAAGATCCAGGTGCGCAAAAGCGTGAGCGGTTTCTTGTTTGGCGGTATTTTCGAATAATTCTGCGACTTCCAGATTGCCTAGTTGTCTTGCTAGTTTACCAAAGTATAAATATCTCTGGTATGCCATTGATTCTCCAGCGAAAGCTGCTTCTAGATTCTTTTGTGTTTGTGTGTTTTTCATAATAACTCCTTCTTGTTTCATAACAGTAATTTACCAAGATTTAGTTATAAGTATCATACATATGTTTTATAATATTAATAACTAAAAGTTATGATAAAAAATCATTTGAATTATAGTGACATCAGCTTAAAAGATATAAGTTATCTATTGACTTTGGCTGAGTATAAGCATTTTGGTAAAGCAGCTGAAGCTCTTTATTTGAGTCAGCCAGCTTTAAGTAAGCAGATCAAACAAATAGAAACAATTTTGGGTCATAGAATATTTGAAAGAAACAAAAGAAGAATTTCTATTACAGATATTGGACTCATAATTATTGAACAAGCAAAAGAAGTAGCAAACTCTGCTCAAAAACTCATTGAAAGCGCTTCTGTTGATCAAGAGCCGCTTAGCGGTGACTTGCGTTTGGGGATAATTGCAAGTTCGGGTCCTTATTTGATACCAAGAATTTTGAAAGATCTTATTAAGCAGTATCCCAAGTTGCATTTGATTGTTAGAGAAGGTTATACCAAAGATTTAATAGAGAAGCTGAAGCAATCGCAATTGGATTTAGTTATTGCCGCAAAAACTTTTACTGATGAAAGTCTAGAATTTGTCGATCTCTTTTTTGAACCTTTTACTTTAATTACCGCAAAAAATACAAAATTAGCTGAGCGTAAATTTGTCACTGAGGCTGACATAGACCCTAGTCAAATGATTTTACTGGAAGAAGGTAACTGTTTGAGTGATCAAGTTTGGGCTTTGTGTCCTAGTAAAAACTTAGACAAAAAACTTCGTTATCAAGCAAGTAGCATTGAAACGCTGCATTATATGGTTGCTTCAGGGTCTGCTTACTCATTGGTTCCTGAGCTTGTTAAATCCAAAGAACGAGAAATTAAATCAATGATTAAGTATATTGATTTCAAGAAGAAATCTATTGGTAGAAAAATGGTTATGGTTTTTAGAAAAAACTATTTCAAAAAAGATGATTTGATTTTATTTGCGGATTTGATTAAATCTAAGCTGCCTGTGACAATTTAGTAAGTAATTGTCTAACGTCTGCGATTTGGCTAAGCTGATTGGATTATC
>JAJTHA010000081.1 GCA_021299565.1 Candidatus Caenarcanales bacterium | reverse complement strand
TGGCAAATTTGTTGCAATAACTGGAGTAAGTGGTTCTGGGAAAAGCACTTTAATAAATGACATCTTAAAACCTGCTCTCATGCATCACTTAGGCTACAAATGCCCCTTCCCCACTGGAGTTGACAAGGTTACTGGTTATGAACACTTAGACAAAATCATTGTCATAGACCAAAGCCCTATAGGAAGAACCCCGCGATCAAATCCAGCAACTTATGTGGGAGTTTTTGATCCAATCAGGCAAGTATTTGCTCAAACCAGTGAAGCCAAAGCTCGGGGTTATGATCCTGGAAGATTCAGCTTCAATGTCAAAGGCGGACGCTGCGAATCCTGTCAGGGTGCAGGCATTGTAGAAATAGAAATGAATTTTTTACCTTCTGTATTCGTTAAATGTGAGGTTTGCAAAGGCAAAAGATACAATCAAGAAACTCTTCAAGTAAGCTTCAAAGGCAAATCGATTTACGATATTTTAGAAATGACTATTGAAGAAGCGCTTGTCTTTTTTGATTCGTTTGGACAAATACAAAAAAAGCTTCAAGCTATGAACGATGTTGGTCTAAACTATATAAAACTTGGTCAAGCGGCTACAACTCTCTCTGGGGGCGAGGCACAGAGAATTAAACTGGCGAGCGAACTATGCAAAAAAGCTACCGGCAAAACTTCTTACTTACTTGATGAACCAACGACAGGCTTACATTGGTTTGATGTTCAACATTTATTAGATGTTTTGGATAGATTAGCCGATTCTGGCAACACTGTTTTAGTGATTGAGCACAATCTAGATGTCATTAAGCATTGCGATTATATTATAGATTTGGGACCCGAGGGAGGAGATGGAGGCGGCTCTCTAGTAGCTTGCGGTAGTCCAGAAGAAATCAGCAAATCAAAAAATTCTCATACCGGAAAATATTTATGTACACAGTTTTAGAGATAGGTAGCGGAAGTTTCAAGCTTCATAGAAATAATGATTTTAGTTTGCGTTTTGAAAGTTCACTTGGCAAAAACCTTAATCATAATCGCCTAGATGGCAAGTCGGTAACCATAGCACTAGAAAATTTACAGAATAAAATCATTCCATTTCTCAACGAGCAAGATGTTCAAACCCAAGAGGTGATTGTAATTGCGACAGCAGCTATCAGAAAAGCTATGAACGACCCAAAAGGATCAGGACAATTTTTTATTGATGAAGTAATAAGATTAGGCTTTCAGAAAATCAGAGTTTTAAGTGAGGCAGAAGAGTGTGATTATGCAGCTTATGGGGTGCTGGATGAGATTGGTGATCTCCATGATCAGTTCTTGATGCTTGATACCGGTGGAGCCAGTCATCAATTAGTTGAATTTGACAGAGGAATAATTAAGCAAAAAATCTCTGTGGCAATTGGCTCTCACAGTGATTTCAAGCAAGAAGACTTTGTGGATTTTGCTAAAGAAGGCTTCACTAGCTCTTTACCTTTGGCGGTAATTGGTACAAGCGGACTAATTTTGAATTACATCAACAACCTTAATAGACAAACGCTCAAAAAAATCATAGATACTCTAGAAAATCTTGACATAAAAAATCGTAGAGAATTTCTTGAACTTATGGTTGATAATCCAGAAATTTACGAATTGTTTGTTGATTTCAGATTGGCGATTTTACCAAAAGCCTTCAGGATAATTCTTAATTGTGCGGACAATCTCAAAATCAATAAGTTTATTTATGCCTCAAATCAAGCGGTGCATTATATTTCCAAGAATGGTCTAAAGCTTAGCGTTTAGCCGTATCATTCGGCACTATATAACGCTCTTTCCAACTAAGTTTCTTGGGGATCATGGCTCTATCTATGTTACGAGCAGATCTTAAATACTGAGTTGCAGCCAATTGCTGAAACTCTACATTAACAACATCTTTGAAATTTGCTTCAGTAATATCTGCATTTTTAAAATTCACACCTTGCAAATTTGCCCCGGTGAAATCTACTGCAGTCAAATCAGCATCTTCAAAGTTCACCCCAGCTAAATTGCAATACCTAAAACTAGCTCCAACCAATTTTGCTTTTCTGAAATTGGCATTCACCAAACTAGCTTCATTGAAAAAAGTACCTTCAAAGTGGGATCGATAGGCATTAATACGATCTAAAATTGCCTTTGAGAAATCACAATCGAGAAAAGCACTTTCAGCAAAATTAGCATTTGTGAAATTCGCTTCTGTCATCTGTACATTTCTAGCAGTAGCATTTTGAAATAATGCATAAAGCATTTTTGCTTGATAGAAATTAGCATATGATAAATGACTTCTAATGAAATTTGTTTTAGGCAAATCACTTGCAACAAATTGTGAATATTGCAAAGAAGCTCCTCTAAAATTAAGATCACAAGTTTTAACACCCGAAAAATCTGAGCCACGCATATCTGCTGCAACGAAAACCTTGAAGTAAGTATAATCAAAAGCCGTCATATCAATGCCTGATAAATTCATATTTTCAGGTTTTTCAACTTCGATGGGGTTAATCTGACCGACATCCTGAGTTTTAAGTATCGCAAAAATTTCCTCATTCTTTAATTTGCCAGGATGCTTGTCTCCCAAGAAAGGCAAATCCAATCTAGGATCTTCTTTGACTAATTTATACTGCTCGGCTATTTTTTTTCTTTTGAGTTTTTGATCATGTAAAAACTCTTCTAGATCTTTTGGTAATTTGTCCTTATACCAATCCGGCACAACTTTTTTAGTTAACACGTAGCCTCTAAGTTTATCCAAATCTTGTTGATGCTTAAATTCCAAAAGCATCATGATAAAAAGTGTTAGAAACAATACTGCAAGTACAAAAATAATTATAGTGAGAGGTTTTCTGAATAATTGCTTTGTATCCTCAATGAAATTAACTGAGTTCAAATCAAACCAAGGAGCTTTAGGTTCTTTAATTTTGCTTTCTTCGCCGCCTTCTTTTTTGGTTTTTGGTTTCTCTTTGTCCTCTACGGACTCCAAAGCTTTATCTATGCTCGCTTCGCCTAGGCCAACTATACTGTTGCTTAAATCAAGATCGTCAGAATTTGTGGACACTACAATTACTCTTATTCCACGTATTTTGAAAGAGCTACTTAATCATGAAACTAGTAACATAATTAGTCAGTCTCAAAATAATAAAAACCACTGAATAGGTCACATGTGATCTTCTTGCCAAAGTCACCAACTCCATAGGTTTAATCTCTGCAATAAACTTTTGTAATTTTTTGCCAGAAGTCATCATCAGCACATAAAGTACCAAAACCATTAAGGAAATAACCGCATGAAAAATCAAAAGAGGATGAGTAGTAGAACCAACCACTTTTTCAACAGCCTGTCGCTGAATCTCAATTACCAAAACTGAAGTTAAATCAATTACAAAAGCAGCTGTCATCAAAGGGATATGTAATTTTTGATTTTTCCTAGTCATAATCCCCGCAATAATAATTAACAAAACGCAGGTAGATACTATATGAAAAATGCCCATATTGTTATTCTAACGCAAAGCAACTGCAGCAGCATTAACTATTAAAGAAAACTCTTCTGCTTTCAATGATGCTCCTCCAACCAAAGCGCCGTCTATATCAGATTGAGAAAGTAATTCAGCTGCGTTAGAAGATTTGACAGAGCCACCGTATAGTATCTGCATTTTATCAGCAAGGTCCTTTGAATATAAAGTTGCAAGATGATCTCTGATCATTTTTATGACTCTATTTGCTTCAACTGAATCACAAGTTTTACCAGTACCTATTGCCCAAATTGGTTCATAAGCAATCACAATATTAGCGAGGCTATCTGCAGAAATATTTTGGAGTCCAGAACTAATTTGTGCTTTAATCCACTCATCGGTTTTGTTTTCTGATCTGATCGCATCAGACTCACCACAACATAAAATCACTCTCAAAGAATTTTTGAGTGCTTGAATGGTTTTTGCATTGATAATTGAATCATCTTCTTTAAAGATTTCTCTTCTTTCTGAATGTCCAACCAAGACAGTATCAACACCAATCTCCTTGAGCATTTCAGCGCTTATCTCTCCGGTGTAAGCTCCGTTATCGAACTGAGAAATATCCTGTGCAGACACCCTTATAGAAGTAGCTTCACTTGTTTGCTTTGCTATTTGTAATGAGGTGAAAGACGGACATAGATAAACTTCTGTTCCTGAATTCGTATTGATCTTAGTTTTGAACTCATTTATATAAGCCACAGTTTGAGCTTGAGTCATATTAAGTTTCCAATTACCAGCTATTAGTTTTTTTCTTTGCATATT
>JAJTHA010000112.1 GCA_021299565.1 Candidatus Caenarcanales bacterium | reverse complement strand
TACAGAGACTTTCATGCTGCCACCAATACCAGTATCTATGAAGGTTTCAATCAAGCAGAACTAAAAAAACTATCACACAAGAACTATACTTTATACGGGCTTGATCTTTGTGATTACAAATCACTTAGAAAAGTTTTTGAAGAGAATCAAATTACCCATATAGTTAACCTTGCAGCACTTGCTGGGGTCAGACCATCAACTCAAAAACCTGTTTTGTATCAAAAAAATAATGGTGAATCAACCAGTAATTTGTGTGATTTAGCAAGAGAATTTGGAATCAAAAAATTTGTTCAAGCTTCTTCAAGCTCTGTTTATGGCGCAAGATCTAAAGTACCTTTTAGCGAGAATGAAGATATCAGCAAACCTATAAGCCCTTATGCGGCCTCAAAAGTCGCTGATGAAGCACGTTTGCACACATTTCATCATTTATACAAAATCCCCACTGTAGCTCTTAGGTTTTTTACTGTTTATGGTGCTCGTCAAAGACCAGATCTGGCAATTCATAAATTTGCCAAATTAATTGATCAAAGCAAAGAAATAGAAATCTATGGCGACGGCTCTTTTAGAAGAGATTTTACTTATATCGAAGATATTTTGGATGGTGTAATAAAAGCAATTGATTTGGATTGCAATTTTGAGATTTTCAATCTCGGCGAATCTCAAACCACGGACGTTAATACTTTGGTTGATTTGCTTGAAGCTAAACTAGGCAAAAAAGCTATACGCAAATATATTGATGCTATACCCGGGGATGTGCCTGTCACCTTTGCTGATATCTCCAAATCAAAATCTATACTTCAATACAACCCTCAAACCAAGATAGACAAAGGACTTGATAAATTCGTTGAGTGGTTCAGAGAAGTTAATCAGCAAAAGCTTTCTGCGTAACAGCATGCCTAAATTCAAATAATTTGTCGAATTTGTTTTGCAAGAATGCATAGCCTAAAAATCCTGTAACAAAATCCAAAGGCAATTCACACTCAATATGATCAATCAACTCTGAATTGTTTGCATCAAGGGCAAGCATCAAATGTCTATGCTTATAAGATTTGAATGGACCTGTGACTTGAACATCAGTGAATTCTTGTCCATGAATAAAATCAATATGCTTAAGATGCCAGGGTATCTGAATAAAAGGTGCGGGTGATACTGCAACATGAACTTCTTGCGGTAAAAACGTATTCGGGAAATTACCAACACGTTTGATAATTTTTACTTTTTCCCAACTAGGGCATAATTGTTCAAAAGCATTTTCTTGCATATGCCATTCAAAAAGTTTTTGAGCAGAGCAATTGATGTCGCTTTTGTAAATAAAAGTTTTGAGCATAAGTGCAATTATATCTGGTATGAAATTGCTTAAAGCAAAACACCAACATTGAATAATAATTGAAAATTTCTTCCGCCCTGTTCGCCATTTAAATCTTCTACTACGGGGAAGCCCAAGCTCAAATTAGTTACAAGCTCCTCATTGATAGTCATTCTAAGACCCGGATGCAAAGAAACAGTTGTCCCGCCATGATTGGCATCTGCTACTCCATCTATCTCTGGTTTTGCTTCCCAATGAGTAATAGCCTCTAAGACCAAATCCCAAGTTAAATGCTGACCCGCAATATGTTCAGGAAAAATTTTCTCAATAACATTGGTAGCTTTGGAGCCTTCATTATGACTATGCACAAAAGGGTCTTGATGACTATGATTGATAGCACGACTAATAGCAAAAGAATAGTTTGCACTATCACCAATATCAGTGTTTTGCGAACCTTCTGTAGTAAGTTTATACAAGAAGTTGAAATCCAAACCAAAACCATCATACTGTTTACTCAAAGCAAAACCAAACAAAGGATCAAAAGAACCTGAGCCAGGTTGATTTTTCGCTTCAAATTTTTCATTATTATCAGCCATAACATCATCTTGACCGCTTGGTATTTTAATACCTCCAATTAATGCTGCTTGAAATTTGTTTGTATCCAAAAATTTATATTGCCCAAGAAGACTCAAATCCCCAAAGCCAATACTATTACCCTGATCTTCGATACCATCACCAGAAATCTCTCTAAAACCGATATTAATGTTGTAAGGCAAGCTTGCAAAAATATTTATTTCATCTGTAAGACCATAAGCAAGCCCAATACTGGGACTAATTGAACCACTATTATCATCCGCATGATTCTTAGAATTAAGAACTGTTCTAGTTGAACTAGTACTTAATCGACTCGAATCCAAATAATTTAAGCCGAAACTCAAACTAGTAGAACCTTGCTTCATTGTATAAGCAGGCAAAGTGATAATAGGACCTCCAATTCCTGCATACCTAAAAGCAGTACAAGCACAGCTTCCTCCATGTGCAGCAACTGGATTAAATTTCGACAACAACAAAAACAACAAAACAATAAACGGCATTATGTATCTAAAATACCTTTCTTAGTTAATCTATCTTTAAAGCTAAATTTACGACTAGTTACACGCTCATGAACTAAAGCCGCGGCATCAATCTCACCCATGGTTTCAGAAATTTTATAACTGATGAAATTCTTACGTCGTGTATTAAAACTAAAATTCAATACTGTCCACCACAAACAAAGCATGGAAAACTTAAACATCAAATACATAGGAATGCTGCTTATGGTATTTTTTAAAAACTGTGGCAGAAAATATCTATACTTGTCTTCAATGCCCAAAAACTCTTTAACAGGGCGTTTCATACGATCAGTGTGCGCTATCCAAAACCTTGCCATACCATATTTAAAATACCAGCGACGAATATATTGAATACTCATTTGATTTGGACTCACCGGATGAAACACAATTGATTGTGGAATATATAACATCGGAATTTTGAGCATAGACAAATACTCAAAAAACTCATAGTCATCGCACAAACCAAAACCACCAGAAGCACTAGGACCAAGATCTGAGCGAAAATTACCACAGTTTTCAAAAACTTCTTTTCTAATCAATACATTTATACCTGAAGGCAATTGCGAATATCCAAACTCACTCTCAAATGGGTAAAGCTTTTCTTCATCACCATAGCTATGAGCATGAAAAACATCCTGCCTAACATTAAACGGTGCTTCTAAACAAAGCCAATCAGGGATTGAGTCTTGCCAAAGAGGTATCACTCGCCCTCCATAAATCCCAATCTCTTGATCTTTGCACGTAGATGCAATTTTATAGCATTCTTTAAGCCAGTCATCATCTAGACTGATATCGTCGTGCAAGAAAGCAAGAAGGTCTCCTGAAGCCTTAGTAACAGCTAAATTTCTACACCAAGTCAAACCTAACCTGGTCTCAACAAAATATTTGATAGACATCGAGGTGCTTTCAATAAACCGATGTATCATTTCTTTGCTTTCATCAAAAGAATTATTATCAACTAGAATAAGCTCTACCTGACATGCGTCGTCTGATCTTAAGCGTCTGTGTTGAGTAGTGATGTCATCGAGCAGCTGCTCGAGCTGCAAAGCACGATTAAAAGTACATATAATAATACTCAGTTTGATTGAGCCCACTAACTTAACTGTATGCCATAATTTGCTTGGTGTATAGTGGACTTATCCCAAAATCGCCCATAGCTGCGTTACGCTCGTCCTCGCAATCCTCATTGACGAAACAGTCAACTCCGGTATGCTCGGACTCGCAAGCCTTGCTCTGAACGATTTTGTAACAAGCCCGCTGAATGCTTAAAATGAAACTGGAAGATTTTAATTTTGAATTACCCGAGCATTTGATCGCCAAACATCCTCTAGATAAGAGGGCTGATTCGCGCCTGCTTGTCTTTCAAGATCGCCAAATTACAGATAAACAATTCTACGACATTATTAGTTATTTTAATGCTGGGGATATCTTGGTCAGAAACAACTCAAAAGTAATACCCGCAAGATTATTTGTTGAAGATGAAAAATCACAAAAG
>JAJTHA010000182.1 GCA_021299565.1 Candidatus Caenarcanales bacterium | reverse complement strand
TTTTTTGGATACTTGAACGATCCTTTTATGAGCAACTTTAAACTCAGACAGGAATTGAGAAGGTGACTTACCGAGGGCCGTATGTATTCGTTTTTCGTTGTAATACATTATTTGATTGTTGATCCCATCAACTAATTCTTCAAAATCTTTAAATCTTCCTGTCCCTTCCAATTCCAATTTAAATTGGCTAAAAAAACTTTCTTGCCATGAATTTTGCCATGGACTAGATTTATCACTTCTGGAATGCTTTATTGAATACTTCTTGAGTAAAGCTGCGATTTTTTTATCATAAAATGGTGAGCCTCTATCCGTGTGAAAAAATTTCGGGCTTCCTGTTGCCAATGCTTCTTCTATTGCAGTTAGAACCATCTTAGTGTCTGCCTTTAAGGATAAATTCCATCCCAAAATCTTTCTCGAAAATACATCTATCACAGTTGTTAAATACACAAATTGATTACGAAATCTTATGTAAGTAAAATCACTTGCCCAGATTTCACTAGGAGCTGTTGCACAAATATTTTTAATCAAATTAGCCTCTTTGATAGAGGGTTTACTAAAATTACTTTTGTGCTTGATTCGTTTTAATCGAGGGCTCAAATTGAATTTCTTCATTATCCTCAAAGCACTCTTGTGATTGATCCCTAGAGCTAATGCCACCCTCCTGTGCCCATAACTGGGATTCTGGCGCATTACAATCTTGATTTTTGAGCAGATAGCTCGATCTTTTTCGAGCTGTTTGTGTTTGTAGTACAACGAAGATCTACTGATCCCCAGCTGCTTTGCCAGTTCTTTTCTTGTCATTTTATACTTTTTATTATTCGAGCTTAATTCTCGTTTTGTTGTTTTTTTAAAGCATCAAAAGCGTCTGCAAGCAATAGCGTTAAGCCTTCTAGCTTTTTCTCAAGCTCTTTAATCTTCTTCTCAGAAGCCGAATTATTTCTTAGTGGTTCTGGAGTAAAGCCCTTGCTGACTCTCTGAGTGCCACGTCTCCAGCGCTTGACTGTTGTTAAACCAATTCCATACTCTCTCGCTAAGGCTGCAGGAGACTCTCCCTTCTTTGCTCTTAGCAATACTTCTACTAAAGTTTCTTCACTTATCTTTGACATTTGTTATTACCTAATATTTTAACTAATTACTAGTGTCTAGTATATGGGGTACACTACATGCCGACCCCTAAGTTTCTTGGGACTTGGATATATTCAACATTATTACCAAGTGAGATAGCTTGAACATTTGATGCTAAACTCGTTAGAATTATCGCGACCACAAAGACTAGATGATAGATTTTTTTCACTGCTTATCCTTTTGATTTAAATACCTATTTATTTAACCCACTTTTAGTGGTTTAGATTATCATCTATCTAACCCAGACCATTTAAACTAGGTTTCAGGAAACCATCAAATACAAAAATCCCCGCTTTTGGCGGGGATTTAAGAGTTTTGTTTATAAGCAAGATTTGATTTATCTGGCTACTGAACAAGTGAAATGATTAGTAGGCTTATCATATTGACAAGTAAAAGTATTCACACCGTAAGCTCTACCTTCATGGAATACTTGTCCTGCATTCGTTAAAGTGATATTTGGAGCAAACCAGTACCAAGTCCCTGAACCAATACTTTGACCTGTTCTATCTCTAGTTGTTCTAAAGATAACTTGTCCAGATCTAGGAGGGGATCTGAATGTCCATGTTCTAGTCAAGCTATGACCTCTATCGATATAAGCAACTTTGTTACATTTTACAAAGTCAGCAGAAGACGGTCCTGTTCCATAACCAGCGTTAGCTCCGCCATTTGTAACTTCTGATCCTTCTACTGCGTAATAGAAGCCATCAGCGCTACATTGAGCGTTATCAGAAGCTCCACTACCTGTGCTACCACCAGCACCGAAAGCAAGCCAGTTGGAACCATCACAGAATTCCATAACTTTTGCAGTAGAGTTGTATCTCATTGATCCAGCAATATTAGCAGTACAAGCTATCCCCGTGTTACCTACTCTTACTTCACCAGCGACATCAAGTTTAACTTGAGGAATAATGTTCGCGATACCAACATTGCCTCCTTGAGTAGCGGTTAATGAGTGGGCAAAAACATTGGCAGGTGCATTGTGATTGAACATGGTGAAAGCACCAGCACTAGGCCAATTAGAAACGAAAGACCAATCTACACCAGCAAGATCAGCAAATCTAATCGTAGAATAACCGTCAGCCTTATTGGTTGATAACATAGTTTCAGCATATTCAGAAGACTGAATTACTAACTCAGGACTATTGTCATAAGTTGCTCCACCAATATATGTCATCCCCGTATTGTTTACAAAAACCGCAGGATTTGGAGAGCCATCCGCTGGAACAAGTCTGTCAACAACAACATTAGGCAAAGTTACATTTCTAAGAGTGGCGCCATTAATAATACCACCAGTAATTATTGCTGAATTTATGCTGCCACCAACCATATTGTCTGCAAAAGTTGATCTGTTAACATTGCCAGTAACTTTAGAACCCGCTACTGAAACGATTTTAGGATCAGTAACAGAAGCATCAGCTAAATCAGCAGTGATGATAGTGCCGTTAACAATGTGTCTTGAGAAAACAGAGTTATTAGTAAGAGCATTTTGATTTACCGAGTTGTTGCCAAGAGTGACATTAATCAAAGTTGAACCATTGATAGTGCCATTTCTGATTGTTGAACTAGTAATAGTACCGCCAGTTACATTAGTTGCGTTAACAGCGTTTTGAGCGTTAGTTGCATTAGTCGCAGTTACTGCAGTTTGTGCGTTGGTAGCATTAGCAACAGTACCAGTAACTTTTGAACCCGCTACTGAAACGATTTTAGGATCAGTAACAGAAGCATCAGCTAAATCAGCAGTGATAATAGTGCCGTTAACAATGTGTCTTGAGAAAACAGAGTTATTAGCAAGAGCATTTTGATTTACTGAGTTGTTGCCAAGAGTGACATTAAGCAAAGTTGAACCATTGATAGTGCCATTTCTGATTGTTGAACTAGTAATAGTACCGCCAGTTACATTAGTTGCATTAACAGCGTTAGTAGCATTAGTAGCAGTTTGAGCATTAACAGCATTAGTAGCGTTAGTTGCATTCACGGCGTTAGTTGCATTAGCAACAGTACCAGTTACATTTGCACCAGCGATATTAGTTAAGCCAGCGCCAGAACCACTGAAGCTAGTTGCTGTAACATTTCCGCCAATAGTTGCAGAACTTGCAAAAAGAGTGCCATCGATTTCAGCATCGTCTTTCACCAAGATATCGTTTACTCCATCGATGAAATTTTTGATACCACCGCCAATATCAGCAAGTGCTGTTGGCAAAGTAGTTCCGATACCCGTGTTACCAACGTTATCAACGATAACAGCCGGGTCTGGAGCACCATCAGGAGCAACAAGTTTGAAAATATTTAAATTAGGATTTCCTGTAAGATTGACATTTCTCAAAGTAGCGCCGTTGATAAGTCCACCAGTAATAGTCGAATTAGTAATATTACCGCCAGTAACATTAGAAGCGTTAGTAGCATTAACCGCTGTTTGTGCATTAGTTGCGCTAGTCGCAGTTTGAGCGTTAACAGCATTTTGAGCGTTAGTTGCATTAACAGCGTTTTGTGCATTAGTTGCATTTTGTGCATTAACAGCATTCTGAGCGTTAGCAACAGTGCCAGTGATATTAGCACCAGAAATACTTGTTAAACCCGCACCAGAACCAGAGAAGCTAGTAGCAGTAACAGTACCGCCAACAGACGCTGAACTAGCAAATAAAGTGCCATCAATTTCTACATCATCTTTAACAAGAACATCATCAACACCATCAACAAAATTTCTAACACCACCACCAACATCTAATAAAGAAGTTGGAGTTGCAGTGCCAACACCAGTGTTACCGTTGTTATCAACTTGAACAGCAGGATTTGGAGCACCATCAGGAGCAACAAGTTTAGAGATAGCAAGATTTGGATTACCAGGAATAGTTACGTTTCTCAAAATAGCACCATTGATAACGCCGCCTGTAATTGTTGAATTGCTAACAGTACCAGCAGTTACATTACTTGCATTAACAGCGTTAGTAGCGTTAGTTGCAGTTACAGCATTTTGAGCGTTAACAGCGTTTGTAGCGTTAGTTGCAGTTGTTGCAGTCTGAGCATTAACAGCATTTGTAGAATTAATAGCGTTTTGAGCATTAACCGCATTTGTGGCATTAGCAACAGAACCAGTTATATTGCCACCAGAAATATTAGTTAAGCCAGCACCAGAACCAGTGAAGCTAGACGCAAAGATAGCGCCGTCGATTTCAGCATCACCTTTAACAAGAAGATCATTGATACCATCAATAAAGTTTCTTACTCCGCCACCGATATCAACAAGAGCTGAAGGAACAGCAGTACCAAGACCAGTGTTGCCATCATTGTCAACTTGAACCGCAGGATTTGGCGAACCATCAGGAGCGACTAGTTTAGAGATCGCAAGATTAGGATTGCCAGGTATAGTTACATTTCTAAGTATAGCTCCATTGATAAGTCCACCAGTGAAAGTAGAGTTGATCAAGTTAGCAGTATTTAAAAGAGGATTGTTAATGGTTGAACTATTAATAGTCGAGTTTGTTAGAGTCGAATTATTGATAGTCGAGCTATTAAGAGTTACATTAGTACCAGTCGAATTATTAATGTTGGTAGTTGACGATGATACCGGTCTCCAACTTGCAAGACCAAGTGCGTTAGTCGTCAAAACATAACCATTGACAGGATTACCGCCGGTGATCATGATTTGTCCGTTAACTTCTACTTTGGCTCTCGGGGTCATTGTGCCTACACCAAGATTCCTTGGAACCTGGATATACTCAACGTTGTTGCCGAGTGGTATCGCTTTTACCATGTTCGCTAAGCCCGAGAGAGCTATTGCGATCGCTAATACTAGATGATTGATTTTTTTCACTTTTTTTATCCTCTTATTTAAATACCTTGTTAATTAATCTACTTTTTTGGGTATAAACTATCTATCCGATCTAGATAGTTCTAACCAAGCTCCAGTACCACCAGCAGCAGTTGCGTCGTACACAAGAGTAAGAACGTCGTCCTGACCCATTGTGAATGGAGCCGCTGCTAGTATCACACCAGCACCATCAAGTATGGTTACTGTGTTGATATTACTTAAGCCTCTAACTATTAGTAGTTGACCATCAGCTACACCAGTTTTAGATATTTGTGGATTTGCAGTGATTACCACTGGTCCGCCAAAACCTTGGACTCGCATAATTGCGTTAGTTACAGCTGAGATTCCTGAACCTGCAGCAACTGATGTTGGCGCAGATGGAGTCAACACGAAAGTTGGAGCAGTTAACGAAGAACCGCTTATTGATCCTGTTGCAGAAACGTTACCAGTTACAGGCAAGTTACCAGAAACAGAAGATCCAGCGTTCATAGTTACTACACCAGCAACACTTGGATTAGTAAGTGTTGAGTTGTTGATAGGTGCACCACTAATTGTTGTTGAGTTTGCGATTGTTGAATTTGTAATTGTTGATGAAGTAATAGTCGAGTTACTAACAGTGCCTCCACTAACGTTTGTTGCATTTACTGCATTTACAGCGTTTGTGGCATTGTTGATTGCGCCAGTTACTTTCGAACCGTCAACAGAAACTATTTTTGAGTTTGTAACTGAACCGTCAGCAAGATCTGCAGTGATTATAGTGCCATTGACGATGTGTCTAGAAAGCACACTATTATTTGCAAGACTTGATGAACCTAAAGTTACATTAACCAAGTTAGTACCGTTTAAAGTTCCACCAATATAAGTTGAATTGTTGATAGTTGAATTGCTAACTGTTGAGTTAGTAACTGTACCACCGCTTACGTTAGTAGCATTAGTTGCATTTGTTGCGTTAACTGCATTTAGCGAGTTAGTAGCGTTTGTTGCGTTAACTGCATTGTTTGCGTTAGCAACAGTGCCAGTTACTTTCGAACCATCAACAGAAACTATTTTAGCGTTAGTAACTGATAGATCAGCTAAGTCAGCAGTAATGATAGTGCCGTTAGAGATGTGTCTAGAGAATACAGTGTTGTTGACCAAATTATTTGAACCAACAAGAATGTTTACAAGAGACGCACCATTAATTACACCACCTACATAATTTGAGTTGGTGATAGTTGAATTGACAACTGTTCCACCGCTCATATTGCTTGCGTTAACAGCGTTTGTAGCATTAGTCGCATTTGTTGCATTTGTTGCATTAGTTGCGTTAATTGCATTTGTAGCGTTAGCAACAAGACCAGTAACTTTCGTTCCATCAACTGAAATTATTTTTGCGTTAGTTACAGAAGAATCAGCTAAATCAGCAGTAATGATAGTGCCGTTAACTATATGTCTTGAAAGTACACTGTTGTTGTTGATTGAGTTTGAACCAACAGACACATTCACTAAAGTTGTACCGTTGATAGTACCACCTGAGAATGTAGAGTTGTTGATAGTTGAATTGTTTACAGTTGTGTTTGTAACTGTTCCACCACCTGTCAAGTTAGTAGCGTTTGTAGCATTAACAGCAGTTGTTGCATTTGCTACTGGACCAATAACTTTAGTGCCAGAAACCGTAACGATTTTTGCATCAGTAACTGAAGCGTCAGCTAAATCAGCAGTGATGATAGTTCCGTTAACGATATGTCTAGAAAGAACAGTATTGTTAGACAAGCTATTTGAACCGATTGTTACGTTAACAAGAGTAGTACCGTTTAATACACCATTGTTAAATATTGAGTTGTTGATATTTGAATTTGTAACAGTTGAGTTGCTTACAGTCGTGTTTGTAACTGTTCCACCACCTGTCAAGTTAGTAGCGTTAACTGAGTTAGTAGCGTTAATAGCATTTGCTACTGGACCAATTACTTTTGTACCAGAAACTGTAACGATTTTTTGATCAGTAACTGAAGCATCAGCTAAATCAGCAGTGATGATAGTTCCGTTAACGATGTGTCTAGAAAGCACACTGTTGTTCGCGATTGAGTTTGAACCAACAGAAACATTAACAAGAGTCGCTCCGTTTAGAGTTCCACCAGTAAATGTTGAGTTGCTGATAGTTGAATTTGTAACAGTTGTGTTTGTAACTGTTCCACCACCAGTCAAGTTAGTCGCATTAACTGAGTTTGTAGCGTTAGTTGCGTTAACTGCATTTGTAGCATTAGCAACAGTGCCAGTAACTTTAGTGCCAGAAACCGAAACGATTTTTGAATCAGTAACTGATGCATCAGCTAAATCAGCAGTGATGATAGTTCCATTGACGATGTGTCTAGAAAGAACACTGTTATTGGCAATAGAGTTTGAACCAACAGAAACATTAACAAGAGTTGCACCGTTTAAAGTACCACCAGTAAATGTCGAGTTAGTGATTGTTGAATTTGTAATAGCTGTGTTTGTTACAGTACCACCGCCAGTTAAGTTCGTAGCATTTGTCGCATTAGTTGAGTTAACAGCGTTTGTTGCGTTAGCTACTGGACCAATTACTTTTGTACCAGCAACCGAAACGATTTTTGCATCAGTAACTGAAGCGTCAGCTAAATCAGCAGTGATGATAGTTCCATTGACGATGTGTCTAGAAAGAACACTGTTATTGGCAATAGAGTTTGAACCAACAGAAACATTAACAAGAGTTGCA
>JAJTHA010000153.1 GCA_021299565.1 Candidatus Caenarcanales bacterium | reverse complement strand
GTTTTGTGCCAAGCGCCTTGGGACATTATTACTACGATCAGGGCAATTACGATAAAGCAATTAAATATGATTCTAGAAATGGTCTCTATTACTTGACGCGAGGCGCTTATTTGCTAGAGACAGATACAAAAGCTGCTCAAAAAGATTTTGAGCAAGCAATCAAATATAATCCAAACATTGGATATTTTTATGGTTTTCTTGCAGCATCTCAACTCGCGAATCATCAATTCACACAGTCAATTAATAATATTGATACCGCAATCAAATACAGCGGCGATAATGGCTATTGGTTCGCAATTAGCGCCTTTGATAAGCTTGCTCTTGGCAAAGACTCGCGAATCGACTTCGAAAAGGCTATCGAACTTGAGCCTGATCTACCTGAACTATTGAAGAATCCCAATATGACTGCAAACATATCCTTAGGATCAAAGAATCGTGATTCGCGCATAGTAAGCTTTTGGCGCCGAGGTCCAAAGCTTTATTTGCCTTTGCCATATATCCCCTCAAAACATTAAAAAATAATATCAAGCGCAATTATAGCTAGGCCTGCGGGTAAGTTTTATTGATAGAATAATGGGCTAATCGGAAAAAAGGAAAGTGAGTTTAGAATTGGCAGAAGTAATAGTAGGAGATGGTGAATCAATAGAAGGCGCTCTTAGACGTTTCAAAAGAGAAGTCATCAAGGCCGGAATCATCATAGAAGTTAAAAAACGCAAACACTACGAGAGTAAAGGACAGCGCAAAAAACGTAAGAAGATTGAAGCTAAGCGCAAAGCCGTTCAAACAGCGAATCGTAAACCAGGCACAGGTCCTGCAGGCAAATTTAAAGATAAAGACAAAGAAAAAGGCGACAGACCTCCTTTTCGTAACAACTTCGGGAATTAATAAAAATGTCAACTAGTGGCCTAGTTGCAATAGGGCTTTCCAAAAGCTACTCTGGCCGCAAGGTTGTTAAAGATGTAAGTTTTGATATTCAAGCGGGTGAGATTGTTGCCTTACTTGGTCCAAATGGAGCTGGTAAAACTACTAGTTTTGATATGGTGGTGGGGCTAGTCAAGCCTGACTCAGGTGAGATCTATATAAATGGTCAGAATATCACCGATGACCAAATTCACCAAAGAGCGTTTGCTGGTATAGGCTATCTGACTCAAGAACCAAGTGCTTTTAGACAACTTAGTGTCAGAAAAAACCTTGAATTAGTTCTTGAAACCATGAATAAAAGCAAAACCAAAAGTTCTGTTACTGAAATATTAGAAGAATTTGGCATAGATCATCTCCAAGACTCTCTTGCCATAAGCCTTTCTGGTGGAGAAAGACGCAGGTTGGAAATTGCTAGAGTTTTGATTTGTGATCCAAAATTTATTTTATTAGATGAGCCATTTACAGGAATAGATCCAGTAGCAATTATAGATATCCAAAACATCATCAAGGATCTTTGTAAAAGTAGAAAAATCGGCTTACTAATCACCGATCATAATCCTCTTGCAACTCTCTCAATCACAGACAGAGCCTATATCATACAAGAAGGTGCGATCGTCAAACAGGGTAGTTCTTACGATATCGCGGAGGATCCTATGGTCAAAAAATTCTATCTTGGAGAAAACTTTAAGCTCACTTACTAGAGCCTTTCAACTCTTGGTTATATCGCTCTAGTGTCGTTTCATTATATGCAATCAAACTTTTTGCGATCTCATGATCATTGTTTTCTATAGTTCTTAGCTCTGAACCACTATACATCGATTGCCACGCATCACAATCTGCATAAATGGTTGATAAAGCATCTTGAGCTTGATCCTTAGGTCTAACAAAAGTAATCTTATTAGGTTGATCAATTAAATTTTCAAGTAATTCTTTTTTGCTTGCTTCAGTTAAATTATTAGGATTCTTTTCAATATATTTCTTGCTACCAAAAATTTTCCATCGAGATTGATCATTTTGAGCGAGTTTAAACCAAGGCAATTGCACAAAAGAAAGATCTTCTGTCACGGTATGACTATCAGAATGAGGCGCCCCAGGCAAAGCCAGCAAATCATAATGTTGAGCTTGATACAAACCTTCTGCAATTTGATGAAACAATGCATAAAAATTCATTGCCTCTTTTTCATCACGTAGCGGGATGACTTTATCAACAGCATAAGTCTTAGCAAGCTTGGACTCAAGGTGCTGCTTAACTTGAACCCCCAAACCCTCTTCCTGAGCTCGTTGTCGCATCAGATATAAATACGAATCGGTTATGGCAACAGCGGCAGGATCTTTTTCAAATTTACCAGTTTTTGAATTTCGATAAAAAACCGTAACAGCGTGGTAATGATTCTCTTTTAAACCAGTGAAGAGTTTTTTGATATCTTCATGGTACATTTTTGCGGCGCTATCATTGGCACCACTGTTAAACCAGCGTTTGTAAAAATTGGCAGCTATATTTTTTCTTGGTGCTCCAAAAATGCGAGGCAACCAACCAAACATAGAATACATCACGCGTGAAAACCCAGATGCACCTCCGAAAGTCTCTTGCAGAGCTGTTTCTCCTTTGGTCGCAATCACTAAAGTATTTTTATCCTTGCTTAAAACTGCATTATTATAAATTTCAGAAGCATTGATACCATAACGTCCAAGTATTCTATCTACTTCTGGTTCTAAGTTTTCGTCCCCTGCTTTGATCTTTGAGAAATTATATGGTTCTATAGTTTTAGGTTCACTATGCAAGCTTTTAGTGTCAATTTTTTTTGATTTACTTATTGAAGCTTTACTAGATTCAGAAATAGTATTAGCAGAAGCTGCGGTCTTTACATTTTTGGCCTGAGCGACACTTGTATTTTTCTTACTATCTATGGTACTTGGCATAGTATTGCGTATTTATGGATTGCCCTTGATCCTACTATATTTATAGATAAATATACAATATTGCCTCGGAAATTTCTTAAGAAATTATAAAGCAAAATAAAATTTATTTAAGCACTTATCTAAATTTGATAATTTAAACATAAATCAATGTTTGAAAGCAGCATTTTATATTTTGTGGGTGATAAGATACACACCTTGCATGGTCACTAAAAACCAAAAACAGGATACTATCGCAGAACTTAAAGAGAAGTTCAGCAAAGCTAAAGCAGTTTTCACAACTACTCAACTTGGCCTCACGGTAGAAGAAATAACCAAACTAAGAAAAGCGATACGCCCTCAGCAAGCTGAGTTTAAGATCGCTAAAAATACTTTATTCAAAAAAGCATCTGAAGGTACAGCTTTTGAAGCTATGACTGGAGATCTAAAAGGTCCAACAGCATTTTTATTTTGTTACGATGATCCAATCAGCCCAGCTGGTAGTGTCAAAAAATTCTCAAAAGAGAACAAAGACAAAGTGGCTTTCGAAGGAGCTTATTTTGATGGCGAAGTACTTGATAAAGAAGCTGCAAACAAAGTAGCCGGCTTACCATCAAAAGAAACATTACTTGCTCAAATCGCGGGAATGTTGGTTCAAAATACTCAATCTATTGCTTATATCCTTTCTCAACTTGCGGAGAATCCAGATCAAGCAAAATCATTAAAAGATTTAATCGTTGCTAGCGCTTCTACAGTGGAAACGGCTTCAACTAGTGACGAGACGACAACCGAACAGTAAAAAGGAAATAAAAGGAAAAACATTATGGCAACACTAACAGCAAAAATAGAATCAGTATTAGAGTCAATTGCTAATTTGACTGTACTAGAAGCAGCAGAATTAAAGACTGCAATGGAAGAAAAATTTGGAATCACAGCAGCAGCAGGCGTTGTAATGGCAGCTGGTGGTGGAGAAGCAGCAGCAGAGAAGACAGAATTTGCTGTTGAACTTACTGCAGGTGGCGCTCAGAAAATTGGCGTTATCAAAGTGGTTCGTGAGCTTACTGGACTTGGCTTGAAAGAAGCTAAAGATCTTGTTGAAGCTGCACCAAAAGTTATCAAAGACAAAGCAAGCAAAGATGAAGCTGCTCAAATCAAAGCTAAGCTTGAAGAAGCTGGAGCAACTGTAACTATCAAATAGTTAACTAGTTAAAAAAACTTTGGGAGAAGCCCCGCCCTTGGCGGGGCTTTTTTATTGCTTTTCCTGGCTTCGCCAGGTTCTTGCGCTGCGCGCCGCTGTGATTGTTTTGTTTCTTGGCGATATAAGGGCTATGGGCAATTTATGCTAAGTCTTATATACTAGAGCTATGGCTTCAGTTGGAATGCAATTAGGCGGAGATTTGGATAATGTGGCTTATAGTAAGCCAGAAGAATTCGACGCAATACTCAAAAAATTCTGCCAGACCAAAAACTGCAAACCAGATACTGCTATGCGCTGGGCATTACAAAGAGCACTCACTGAAGAGCAAAGAGCTTTTATCAAAAGCAAATACGACGAGTATTATAAAAGCGCTGCTGGTTTAATTTGAAGCTCTATTAGACGCTTTGATTTCGTTATAAACATTACTCAAAATACTATTCTCAACTACGCCTTGTCGAATTGATTTGAGAGGCAGTGCCTTACCTTCTTTAGGCATAAGGGCATAAGAAGTTTTGCCATAATCATTGAAGCTGTATACATCATAATCATTGCTGTTGATACCAGCTGGGAGCTTGGTACTATCATTGATTTTGGTAAGACCAGTTGAAGAGTTTGCAATAGGTTTAGATGCTTGATTTACTGCAGGAAACTTATCAGTGCGACTGCCATATAATTCAAAAGATTTAGCTAGATTTTGATCTGCTTGCTTATTGGTCAAAAACTCATAATTTTTGCCACCATCAGTAGATTTAGCAAATTTGACTTGTCCTCTCGTATCCTTACTGCGATAGTACTGAGTGTTTGGATCATTAGCGTCTTTGAACATATGAAACTCGGTGCCATTAGATTCTCTCTTGTCACCGTATTTAATACGCCCAGGATCCACTCCCGGAGTAGTGTTGGTGGGATTGGTGACTCGAGGAGCTAGTGTTTGTAAATTTTGCAGTTGCATTAGGTCATCAACCCTTATCGTAGAAGCATCCGCTTGACTAGATCTAGCTGCGATTTGACCGAGAACTTGTAGGTTTTGTTTGGCATCAGGGTTGATAGACGATAAAGAAGAACTTAATCGATTTTTCACTTCTTGCGGAACCCTCGCTCTAAATCCTGCATTCATTCTTTTGAAAGTTTCTCCTACTATTGGTCCCGGGTGGCTAGAACCTGGTGTCCATGAGGCAGCAGCAGCAGTTGCCCTACCGCGAAAAAGACGGACATTTTGATTGATATAATTAAAGGCTTCATCTCTTGCTTTCTTTATATTTTCTGGATCAGTATATACCCCACGTTCTTGCGCTGTTTGAGGATTATTCAAAATATTACAAGAAGCAGTTTTTGCTACTTTATCCAACTTAGCCTGATTGATATTTCCATTCTGATCAAAAAGCCCAAACTGACTAGTAGGATCAAGAAGCGCAGCTAGAGTCGCTGGATTCATGGCAATGTTTTCTTGCTTGGCGATATCACTTATAGTTTTTAAAGCAGCGTCAGCAAGCGCTGTTTGAGCTTGTTTGTGCTTGGGCTTATCTGCAAAAAGATTTGTTAGTAGTGACTGAGGATTTTGAGTAATTTTGTCAACGCCAGTATCTTTTATCGCTTGCCCCAATAAATCAATCACAGCTTCTTGTTTATCACTAGGAATATTAGAAATAAAATCAGCTATCATACCTGAGTAGGCGTTTGCTTTATCTTTGTCTAAACTAGATAAAGCAGCTTTGGCTAATGCTCCATTGACGATTTTTTTATCTTCTGGGGGAAGCTCTGAAGTCAATCTGGTCGAGATTTTAAGAGCTTCAGTTGCGATATCGACAGGATTTTTGTCTTTAAGACTTGTGGCTAAAGCTAGGATTTCTTTACTTGCTTGGGTGGTTTTTTCATTACTAATTTTATCCAAGCCATAAATTTTTGCTGTTTCATTAGACTTCAAAGTCCCTGATAGTAAAGCTTCTGTCATTCCTGCTGCTTTATCTTTATCACCAATTCCTTCCTTAATTGCTTCAAAAAGCTTTTGCCCATCACCAGCTAGCTGTGTTAGGTCTGTT
>JAJTHA010000191.1 GCA_021299565.1 Candidatus Caenarcanales bacterium | reverse complement strand
AGAAAATTTGGACGAAGACGAAAACTATCCTCAGGTTTTGGTTCTCTGCCCTAGTAGAGAATTGGTGATTCAGGTAGCAGATGAATATAAAAAACTAAGTAAATTCAACGAAGATCTTTCTATTGCTCCTATTTATGGAGGTCAAGATATCGGCATACAACTACGTGCGCTCAAAAAAGGCGTGCAAGTAGTAGTTGGAACTCCGGGACGTATCATGGATCATATGAGACGTTCGACTTTGGACTTAAAAGGTCTCAAATACATAGTTTTAGACGAAGCTGACCAAATGCTTGATATGGGTTTTAGGGATGATATGGAGACAATTTTAAGTCAGACTCCAAAATCAAGACAAACTGTAATGTTCTCAGCAACAATGCCAAAAGATTTGGTGAAGCTGATGGAGAAATATCAGAAAAGTCCAAAGCACGTTAATGTCGCTCCCAAAGCTAATCAGAGCGCTCAAATCAATCAACTTTATTATGATATAAATGAAGCTTCAAAATTAGAAGCTCTAAAAAGACTAGTTTCTTTTCACAAAATTAAATCGGGCTTGATTTTTTGTAACACTAAAATCAAAGTTGATGATCTTGCTAAAGCACTGAGTACCGCTAGCACTCAAACTGCTAGTTTGCATGGTGATTTGGATCAAAGACGTAGAGATAAAGTCATGCAGGCATTTAAGCGTGGTGAAATTCAATTATTAATTGCAACGGATGTTGCAGCTAGAGGCATTGATGTGAATGACCTTGAAGCTGTGATTAATTTTGACCTACCTCGTTTTGATCAAGATTATGTACACCGCATTGGAAGAACAGGAAGAGCTGGCAAAGCTGGACTGGCATTGACTTTTGTTGTGGGCAAAGAATTAGAACATTTAAATCGCATCGCAAGGAAAAACAATATGCAAATTGAAGAAGCACAGGTTCCAGAACTTAATGATTTAGAGAAAGCAAATTTTGAAGCTATCAAGCAATCCATCATGGAGAGCAAAGTAAACACAAAAGCTTTGAAAAAATATCTAGCTTATATTCAAGAAATTAACTTTGCTTCTGTAGAAGAAATTGCTGTGATACTTTTAAAGCAAGCTTTAGACGCTAAATCAAATTCGTCTGGAGAAAATATAGATTTCAAACCAGTTAAATACAGTAGAGAAAGCAGAAGCAGATCATCAGGCGGTGGTGGCGGCTATTCAGGAAGAAAATCTTCTGGTGCTTATTCTGGTAGAAAGTCATCTAGTGCTGGCAGTTTTTCAGGAAGAAAATCTTCTGAAGGTGGCTATAAAAAAGACAGCTCTTCATCATACGGTGAGAAAAAATCATCTTTCGGAGAGAAAAAATCTTCATCAAGCGGCTCTTCTTACAAAAAAGATGGTTTTAAAAAAGACTTCAAAAGTAGTGGTTCATCGTCTTCTAGATTCGGTGGCGCCAAAAAGAGCTTCAAGAAGAAGTAGGAACGTTTCTAAAGACTAGTATTACCTTGTTATATTGAGTTAATGCATTGCTAGTAACTACTCAGCAAAAGCCAAATCGACAATTATAAAGTCATTCCGAGACCTGCGTAGCAGGTCGTGGGAATCCATGATGCACTAGGTAAACTAGATTGCCACGCCGCTTCGCGGCTCGCAATGACCTTAAATTATACTTTTAGACTTAAGGGAACTGAGTAGTTACAGGCAACGCCTCAATTCAAGCAACAAAAATCAACCTACGCCGTAGGTTCAAGTCTAAAATATGTTAAAAATCAAAATGGTCGGGGTAGCAGGACTTGAACCTACGGCCTCTTCGTCCCAAGCGAAGCGCTCTACCAAACTGAGCCATACCCCGGCTGAGTTAATTATATATAATTCACTCAGTTATAACCTGGTTATCATCTAGGCTAAATCTTTTTTTAAGATGCTTGCAATATCAACAGCTAGTGCCTTTGGCTCTATATCTGTCTCACAAAGCTCTTTAAGAGAAATTGCAGTATCCAAATCTGGCTTATCTATATTGACACCAATACCCACTAACAAATACTTGCTTTGAACAATCTCCACAAGAATTCCAGCGAGTTTTTTGTCAGCATGATAAATATCATTGATCGGCTTAATAAATAAGCCTTCGGTGTATTGCTCCAAAGAGCTTTTAAGGCTAATAGCGACTTTTTTGGTGATATCCATCGAGTCTTGCGCGATATCATCACCAGCCAGATGCTCAAACACAGCTGTCATATACAGTCCGCCTACAGGTGATAGCCAAGATCTAGCTTTAGTCCCACGACCACTAGTTTGCTGACTTGCTATGACCAAAAAAGGCAATGGCGTATTTGCGTCAATTAGCTCTCGGGCTTTATTTTGGGTAGAGTCTAAGTTATCAAAGACATATGTGTTCATATTTGACAAAGGTCTGTTTTCAATAGACATTAGTAATTATATGCTTAATTTTGAACTAACAGACACACAGAAAGATTTACAAAAACTTGCAAAAGATTTTGCCGAAAAAGAAATCAAACCACAAGTAGAGCATCACGATAGAGAAGCAAAATTCCCTCTTGAAATTGCTCAGAAAGCTTTTGAAGTTGGTCTAATGAATCCTGGTTTTCCAGAATATGTTGGCGGTATGGGTTTAGGCATCACCGAGGAAGTGATTATGGCAGAAGAGCTAGGAGTCGCTTGTACAGGGATTTCTACGGCTTTATACGCAAACATGTTAGCGTCTGCACCACTAATCGTTGTTGACGATAAAGAAATCAACAAAAAATTTATGGGTCCAATGATGGAAGAATTACAATTCGCTTCTTACTGTGTAACTGAACCAGGAGCAGGCTCAGATGTTGCTGGAGTCAAAACCACAGCCAAAAAAGTTGGTGATGAATATGTGATCAACGGTTCTAAACAATGGATCACAGGCGCTAAATACGCGAAATGGTTTTATGTATTGGCTTCTACAGATGCTGATGCTGGACACAAAGGACTTACAGGCTTTGTAGTAGCCGCTGATACACCAGGAGTAACAGTTCATAAAAAAGAAGACATGATGGGGCAAAGAGCTTCTTCAACGCATGCTGTAACTTTTGAAGATGTCAAAATCCCAGCCGCTAATAGACTCAGTGACGAAGGCGAAGGTTTCAAAATCACGATGAAAGCTTTTGACAAAACCCGCCCAGGAGTCGCTGCTGGAGCTACTTCTATTATTAGAGCAGCACTAGAAAATGCCAAAAATTATTCTATGGAAAGATCTGCTTTCGGGGTGCCGATTGCGATGCATCAAGCGGTAAGTTTTATGATTGCAGAAATGGCAATTAAATACGAAGCAGCTCGCATGCTTACATGGCGCTCAGCATGGATGATTGATAGACACGAACGTAACACTAAATATGCGTCAATTGCAAAAGGTTTTGCCGCTGATGCAGCGATGGAATCAGCGACTAACGCTGTACAAATCTTTGGTGGTTATGGTTATTCTCGCGAGTATCCTGTTGAAAAACTTATGAGAGATGCGAAGATTTATCAGATTTATGAGGGTACTTCACAGATACAAAGGCTAATTATTGCGAAAGAATTATTTCTTAGAAATGCATAATTTAAATTATGCGGTTGTACTGGTCTTCTTATATAAAGCCATTGCGATAACGCCCAACTGTTGCTTTGCGCGAAAGAGATTTAGTCTGCAATGAAAAGCAACCCTTTCAAGATCTAAGCCTTTAATATATAGTTTAAAGAGTCTTGGATT
>JAJTHA010000195.1 GCA_021299565.1 Candidatus Caenarcanales bacterium | reverse complement strand
CATCTAGAGTTTGTTTCAAAGTCTATAGTGATTTCCGGAGATACTTTATTTCTAGATGGTTGCGGTCGCTGTGATATGCCTGGAGGCAACGCTGAGATCATGTTTGATAGTATCGCTAATATACTTATGAAGCTTCCTGATGAGACTGTGATTTTTCCGGGACATAATTATCATCATCAACATTGCGATTGCCTTAGTAATCAGAAAAAAACCAATCCATATTTGCAATATGATAATTTGAAGCAGTTTATTGCAAAAAGAATGTAAGTACTACTCTCGTCATTCTGAGCCCTGCTACGCAGGGCGTAAGAATCCACATACCTTGATGCATCGTGGATCCTCACGTCGTGGACTTCGTCCACTCCTCAGGATGACGGAATATGCGTTCGTCATGCTGAGCGCAGCGAAGCATCTCGTTATCAGCTTATGAGATTCTTCGCCTTTGGCTCAGAATGACAAGTGCACCAATAGGTTAATGTTATACTTTAACAATGCACGAAGAATTAATCATTGACATCAAGCTGCTAGAAGAAAAATACAAATCTGTCCAGGACTGTCTTTGACACAGACAAAGTCAAACAAGAAATTTCAAAACTAGAACAAGAAATGCTCACTGAAGGTTTCTGGAATGATCAAAGCAAAGCACAAGCAGTTTCAAGAGAGCTTAACTACCACAAAAAATCTCTCGAACAATTCAATAGCTGGCAAGCAAGAGTAAACGATCTCAAAGATTTATACACAAGCCTAAATCAAGAAGAACTTGTGGAAATGCAAGAAACACTTAATCACGAATACACAGAGTTATTGAAAGAATTTAGAGATTATGAGTTCAAACAAATGCTCTCTGGTCCCTATGACAACTCAGATGCCATTGTATCTATCAACGCTGGCGCAGGTGGCACAGACGCTCAAGACTGGGCAGAGATGATGCTCAGAATGTATCTCAGATGGGCAGAAATCTACAAAAGCTATACAGTAGAAATGATCGATAGATCAGACGGTGAAGAAGCTGGTATCAAATCTGTTACTTTCAAAGTCCTAGGTCCTTATGCTTATGGTTACTTGAGTGCCGAAAAGGGTGTTCACAGACTGGTGCGCAAATCGCCCTTTAAAGCATCAGCCGATTCACGACAAACAAGTTTCGCAGGCTTAGAAGTCTCACCAGTGGTGGCTGACATGTCCAAGGTAATTGAGATAGACGAAAAAGATCTTGAGATAGATACCATGCGCTCTGGCGGTGCTGGAGGGCAAAACGTCAACAAAGTAGAAACAGCAGTGCGTATCAAACACATACCGACAGGCATTGCAGTGAAATGCTCACAGGAAAGAAGCCAGCTTCAAAATAAATCACTTGCTCTAGAAATGATACGGTCAAAATTACTCGCGCTCAAAGAAGAAGAGCATAAACAAAAATTAGCCAACCTCAAAGGTGAAACGCAATCAGCATCATGGGGTAACGCTATTCGTTCTTATGTACTAGATGAAGGACGAGTCAAAGATGCAAGAAGCAAATACGAAACAAGAGATACTCAAAAAGTGCTTGATGGAGACCTTGACGAGTTCATCGAAGCTTATCTGAAGAGTATAAGAATTTAGTATGATTTTAAATAAGTGCAAATTGAACCAACAATACTATCAACAATATCTTTATCTGTTTTCTTTGGCATTTTGCTTCAGGTAGTTGGAGAAAAGCTTAAAACCCCAGCGATAATATTTTTGATGCCAGCAGGAATTTTGCTTGGACCTCAATTTTTGAATTGGATAGATGCAAGCACACTAGGTTGTGGATTTGAGGTTTTGATTTCCCTCGAGTTAGTTTGATACTTTTTGAAGGTGGCTTATTAATTGATCTTAATTCATATAAAAAAACCACGAACACTGTCAGAAATATATTAAGTTTTGGAGTAATTATTACTGTACTCGGCTCGGCTGCTGCCGCACATTATCTACTGGGTGTTGATTGGATGCTTGGTTTATTGTATGGAGCATTTATGAGTAATGCTGGTGTTACAGTGATCAATCCGATTTTGGATAGAGTCAAAATCAAAAGCGAGATTGGCAATATTTTGAGAGCCGAGGGGATTCTAACTAAACCTATTGGAACCTTTATAGCAATTGGATTGCTGGAGATTGTAATTGCATCTTCACCTTCTGTAGGAATGTTTTTTTATCAATTAAGTAAGCAGTTAATCATTGGGGTTTTGATTGGTTATTTGATGGGATTCATACTTGGTAAACTTCTCAAAAAAAGATTTATCAGCACAGATCTCAAAAATCTAGTTGTTCTTGCTTGGGTTTTTGGTACGTATTTTCTTTGTAATTTGATAGAAAAAAATACCGGCGCTCTTGCTGTGGTGATGGCAGGCTTTGCAGTTCAAAGAGAAAACATACCTCAACTAAGTACACTCAAAAAATTCAAAGGTCAATTGAGCATACTTGCTATATCAGTATTGTTTATAGTAGTTTCAGCGAATATGGATCTTGCCACACTTTTATCAGCAGGATGGAAAGGTTTGTTGGTTGTAATGATTTTGATATTTATAATTAGACCAATTGCAATATTTTTCTCTAGCGGCAAAGAACTCAATCTCAAAGAAAAAATATTTGTTTCTTGGATAGGTCCCAAAGGTGTCGTGGCAACATCAATAGCATCTTTAACATGTTTGATACTCAAAAAACACGGAATTCCAAATGTATCTCTAATTGAATCAGTATCCTATCTAACAGTTTTTATAACAGTACTATTACAAGGATCTACCGCCAAAATAGTTGCTGAATGGTGCGGATGCCTCATCAAATCAAGCACAGTCATGATAGTTGGAGCAAATGCTCTAGGACGAATTCTAGGAACGGCTTTCAAAGAGATTGGGCGCGATGTAGTTTTGATCGACAACAACCCAGTGCATTGCAAGCTAGCTGAAGAAGACGGACTTACAATAGTACAAGGCAACGCTCTTGATATGGATGTATTAGAAGGAGCGGGCATTGCCAAAACAAATGTCTTAATTGCTACAACTGCTAATTCGGAAGTAAATTTTTTGGTCTCAACACTGGCCAAAGAAGAATTTAGAGTGGCGGAAGTTTATCCTGCTATAGATGCTCCGCATAAAGGAGTGAATCCTAAACTGGTTGATGATATCGGCGGTAATCTAGCTTATGCAAAAGCGGTTTCGATACAAGATTGGAAAGATGCTGCTGAAGCCGATCAAGTCAAAATCGAAGATAGAGTTTTGAATGGAAGTGGACAACTATGTAATTTAGAGATTGATGGACTGGATTCAAATAATTGGATACCACTTATCCTCAAACGCAAAGATGCTTATTACTTCGTGCATGCTGACCAGAACTGGTCACATGGGGATATTTTGGTGTATTTGAGTAAAGAATAGTGTTAATTCCGCCTACGGCGGTTGTCACTGCGTGACCGCTTTGTTTGTGTGGTTTTTAAAACTCATAACTCTCTACAAAATTTCTAAAAAACTTGATGCGATTGACGTCGTCAGGATTGAAGAGGAATTTTTGGGTTCTTGATTCTAATTTGATTAAGTCAAACTCGTCAATTCTATTTAGTATCAATTTTTTTAGTTCAATGGGATCACTTACTCCAATTGCGTTTTGCAAAAATAAATAATTAGGTTTAGTTTTAGGTGCGATAAAAGTTATGTCATAAATATCACGCCCCATTTGCCTGTCCATAAAAGCTCTAAATTTCATTGATAGCAAAATATCAACGGGAGCTACTTTGATTTGAGCAAATACATCAAATTTATTCAGCAAAAAATCAGCGGCGGGATAATTAATTTGCTGATTTTCTGAATCTACTTTGATCAATAGTTTCTCAGTTTTATGAGGACTTAATCCAAAATCAAACAGTAGATTTTTGAATTTTATATCATGATGAAATACTGTTTTATTAACCCTTGAATCAATCTCGATATCAAAACCTCTATAATTTAGTTGTTTAATCAAATCTTAACCGAATATCTCCCAGTCTTGCCAAGTCAAATCCTTATTATCAAAGTCAAGATCTTCAGAGAATCTCTGAGTTTGATGGACAATACGAAGAGCTGTACCACCTATAAATATTAGCTTTGAGCTAATACTTGATTTGTAAATAATTTCGAGAATCCTGCACTGCAAATATTCCCTCAGCATATCAAAATTATTCTGCTGCACTTCTTTCGGGAAATATTCTCGTATTTGTGATAAATCAAACATTGTTTACATACTCCTTTAGATTTTTAATTACTAATTTGAGCCGATGATGATGAAATTTTTCTAGATAGCTATCCAAAAGATCAAAATCAATTAATTCTTTCAAACGGCT
>JAJTHA010000043.1 GCA_021299565.1 Candidatus Caenarcanales bacterium | reverse complement strand
GATAGCGGCAAATTATATTCTGCGTTCAAAAGACTAGAAACAATATCACAAGGAAAAATCACCAAAGAATTAATTGAAAAAGAATCAGAATCAAAACATGATGTTTTCAAATTCATCAAATGCTTTGCTGAAGCCAATCTCAAGCAAGCTAATCAAGAATTAGAAAAACTAATTCGCGCCAAAGAATTGCATCTTGGCACTCTTAGTATTTTAGATACCAATGTCTCAAAATATCTCAAACTCAAGCTAGCACTAGAGCGCAAACTAAACGATAATCAAATTGCTGAACTTATTGAAGTAAGCCCGCAAAGACTTTTTTACCAGAAACAAGAAGTTACCAAAATGCAAATCCCTTTCCTGGAAAGGCTTCAAGCCAATATACTTGACTGCGAATATCAAATCAAAACGGGCAAATTTAAAGTTGAGCAGGCGATGAAATTGCTTGTGAATCGATGACTTTTTATTTTGTACAATACGTCATCCTGAGGAGTCCCGAAGGGACGACGTGAGGATCCATCCACCTTGATGCATCGTGGATCCTGACGGTCGCTTCGCTCCCTCAGGATGACGAATAGACCAATAGGAAGCAAGCAAGAAATTAATTATTCTCCAGCAAGGCAATGATTTTTTCAGCCCCCTCTTCTCCAGGCAATTCTTCTAGTTTGCGGAGTTTGGTCTCAATAGTACGAGAGCGCTTACCAGCATCCTCAATGACTTTACCAGCTTGTTCGACTTTTTCATGAGCTTTTAAAAGCAAATCACCGAAGACACCAAAATGTTTCTTGATTTCTGCAAGCTGCTTCCAGACCTCACTAGAGCGCTTCTGGATAGTAAGAGTTCTGAAACCCATCTGTAAACTATTAAGCAAAGCAGCGAGCGTTGTCGGACCAACAATATTGACTCTGAATTCCACTTGTAATTTTTCCATCAAGCCCGGTCGTCTCAATACTTCTGCATAAAGACCTTCTGTAGGCAAATACAACAATGCAAAATCTGTAGTATAAGGAGCTTCTATATATTTAGTGCGAATAGATTTAGCCTCGTCTTTAATACGCTGCTCAAGCAGTTTTGAGGCTTTATCAGCAAGCTCAACATTGGCTTGTTCTTGAGCTTCCAAAAGTCTTTGGTAATCTTCTTGGGGAAATTTTGCATCAATAGGCAACCACACCACACTTATACCATCTCCTGGGAGCTTAATTGCAAAATCTACTCTCTCCTGAGTATTAGGTTTAGTTGCTACATTGGCTTCATATTGATCTGGTGAAAGCACTTGCTCAAGCAAGTTTGCGAGCTGCATCTCACCCCAAGTACCGCGAGTTTTGACATTGGTGAGAACTTTACGCAGGTCACCAACACCAGTAGCGAGTGATTGCATTTCTCCAAGACCTTTGTGAACTTGTTCAAGTCTTTCGCTAACTTGCTTAAATGACATATCTAAGCGCTTCTCTAAAGTTGCACTTAGTTTTTCATCGACTGTAACTCTCATCAACTCAAGCTTTTGGCTATTGTCATCTTGAATAGATTTCAGCCTAGCTTCTATAAGTTCTCGCATTTGATTGAGATCTTGACGAGAGCCTTCACTAAAAGATCTAAGCTGGAGATTGAAATTCTGTCCAAAATTATTTAAGTTATCAGAAAAATTTTTGAGATGTTGTTGATCACCTTCTTTACTGGAGACCAGTGATCTAGTGAGCTCCTCACGCAGATCTCTGCTGGATTTGTAGAGTTCATCTCTCATTTTGGAAATTTCGTCACTTTGTTTTTCAAAAAAACTTAGTTTGGTATTAAGCTCAAGAACCTTAAAGGTCATAAACAATACGACCAATAAAAGCAGTGACATTAAAACTATTGCGAGCATAAAACTAGTTTAGCGCAAAACAAAACTATTCACTAATTTATCAAAATTAGATTCTTGATTGCCAATCACTTTGCTTGGTCCATAACTCTTGAGAAACCAAGTCCCAGAAGCTGTTTCAGCGATAATTGCGTACATCGAATGATCAGCCAATGGAGTTTTTGGACTATTAACATCCATTGGATTTGGACTGTGCAAATATGTGCCTGTCATATAAAAAACTGTTATAGGAATATTTGCGATATTGAAAGCCTCTTGTTTAATTAATTTACGATTAGCTGACTCAAACTGATTCACCCATCTATCAATGTTTTCCTGAACAGTGCCTTGCATGTTTTCGAAATAAAAAACAGCTAGTTCAGTCTGGGAGATAGGATCAATCACAAACTGCCTAAGTCTCATAGGTTTTGTGACGGCTGTTTCCTGCCAAGAGCCTGGCAAAACAAATTCAAGTGTGCCACTCGCTAATTTACTGTTGTCATAAATTGCTCTACTAAGTTTCTGATCAATCTCTTTTGCTTTTGGAGCACAGGACACTAGCAGAAAACTTATTATGAGCAGTAAAAATTTATTCATTAACTCAAATTATAGAATGAATCGACTAGAATTAACTTAATGAAATATATTTTGAGTTTGCTATTGGTCTCACTAGTGCTGGTAGCTTGCTTACAAAAAAGAGGTAACACGATTATGAATGAACAAGAAGTTAATAAAGAAATAGCTACTTTTGCAGGTGGTTGTTTTTGGTGCGTCGAGAGCACCTTTGCAAAACTAGAAGGGGTCAAATCAGTTGTTTCTGGATATATTGGTGGAACTGAGAAAGATGCTAATTATGAAGCTGTCAGCTCGGGGACTACTGGTCATTACGAAGCGATTCAGATCACTTTTGATCCTAAAGAAATCAGCTATTCGAAATTATTAGAAACTTATTTCAGGGAAGTCGATGTTACAGACAGCGAAGGACAATTCGCTGATAGAGGACCACAATATAGACCTGCGATTTTTTATCACAACGACAAACAAAAAGATCTAGCGAATCAAGCAGTCGCACAACTAAATGAGAAAAATCTATTTGGCAAAATTATCAAACTTGAAATCAAAAAAGCTAGTGAATTTTATCCAGCCGAAGATTATCATCAGGATTATTACAAGAAACAACCTCTACACTATGCTGCTTATAGAGCGGGTTCTGGCAGACAAAGTTTTGTTGATAAGATCAAAAACCAATTCAAAAAACCTTTGCTTGATTTGGATGATGGTCTTGAGAGAGTTGATGTAGCTGAGTTGAATGCACGTAGCGATGGTAAATTCAAAAAACCTGATCAAAAAGTTCTTTTGAAACAACTTGATGATATCCAATACCAAGTAACTCAAAACTGCGGCACTGAACCACCGTTCAAAAATAAATACTGGAACAACAAAGAAGCTGGAATCTATGTAGATATAGTTACTGGTGAGCCTTTGTTCAGTTCACAAAACAAATTCGACTCTGGATCCGGCTGGCCGTCTTTCACAAAACCTCTTGAAAAAACTAATGTCATAGAAAAAACTGACAACAGCCATGGTATGAAGAGAGTAGAAGTCAAATCCAAGCATGGAGATTCCCATCTGGGGCATGTGTTTAATGACGGACCGATACAAGAAGGCGGCATGAGATACTGTATCAACTCAGCGTCTTTGAGATTTATTGCGGTTAAAGATCTTGAGAAAGAAGGCTATGGAGAGTATTTGAAGTTGTTTGAATGAGAAAAGGAATTTCAACTATAAAAAAACAATAAGAAAAGGGCTAATTTAAGACCCGACCCCGAAAGGGTGTTGCAGGCATATCTGTTAAAATAATATATCGCGTGAATATGCCACTAGATAAAATTCATAACAATTTGGGACAAGTCTCCTCTAAGATAAACTTTCTCAGAATTTAAGATAAACTTTCTCAGAATTACAGAATATGCGCCAAATGCTTCAGATAAAAAATGGTTAGATAATTTGATAGAAGACTTAACCAGTACTAGAAATGCAATTGCTGATTTGTGCGATCCCCAAACAGGCTCAATCGAAGAAAAGTATCCCAGTGCCATAGCTGAGAATATTAACCCTAAAGAGTTAGAACCAGCTACAGAGCAAGCCAAAGCACTTGATACGCTAGCAATCTTCTTCAAGCTTCTCGAT
>JAJTHA010000190.1 GCA_021299565.1 Candidatus Caenarcanales bacterium | reverse complement strand
TCTTTGGACTTGAGCTGGGCAAGAAGCAATATTAGTACATCTATAAGCGACTTCATATTTTTCTACTTTACTGCTGCAAGCTGGACATTTAGTCGGCGCTGATATTTCTTTTTCACTACCATTACGTTTTTCAAAAATCACTTCTAGGATTTCAGGTATGATATCTCCTGCTTTTTGTAATTTGATATGATCTCCTATTTTGATACCAAGTCTTTTGATTTGGTCAAAATTATGCAGAGTCGCTCTTTTTACTGTTGTGCCCGCAAGCTCGACTGGTACTAGATTTGCGACAGGTGTGATAGTGCCCAAGCGTCCGACTTCATACTCGATGCTTTCAATTTTACTGCTTGCGATTTCTGCCGGGAATTTGAGTGCCAGCGCCCAGCGAGGAGTTTTGGCAGTGCTACCTAGAGTGGTTTGTAGATTGAGCTGATTGATTTTAACAACAGCTCCATCGATGTCATAATCCAAATCATGCTTCTTCTTGATCCATGCTTCATAGAGATTAATTACTTCACTTATGTTTTTGCAAAGAACATTATTGTTGATATTGGTTTTGAAGCCGAGTTCATGAAGCTTTTGTAGAGCCTCAAAATGAGTTTTTATTGTGCTGTAGGGCGTAGCAGCTGAGTTTTCACTCAAAGTATTTTGTTCAAAAAAATTATAGAAAAAAGCATCTAGCTTTCTAGATGCAGTAATTTTGGGATCAAGTTGTCTGAGTGAACCTGCGGCGGTGTTACGAGGATTTGCGTAAGTTTGTAAGCCTCTTTCTGCCTGTGCCTGATTGATTTTCAAGAAATCTTTTTTGCTAATGAAAACTTCACCTCGAATAGAGATTGGATCTTTCAATTTGATTTCATGAGGGATGGTACTGATTGTTTTAATATTAGCCGTTACATCTTCTCCAAACTTTCCATCGCCTCTAGTTGCAGCCTTGGAAATTTTTCCGTTACTATAGTCTATTGCGATACTTAAACCATCGATTTTTAATTCAAAAACATATTCTCTGTAGGTATCTTCACCAATGATTTTATTAATGCGTGTTTCCCAGTCTTTGATGTCATCTGCATTGTAGGCATTGGCAAGACTAATCATTGGGATTTGATGTTCAAGCTTTTTTAATTTACTTTCATTGACGTTGGTGCCTGCTTTTTGGCTTGGGCTATTGGGGTCTATGAAAAGAGGGTATTTGTTTTCGATTGCAATTAATTCCTGCATCAATTCATCGTAAGTAGCGTCAGATACTAAGGGTGCATCCTGAAGATAGTAAGCTTCATTAAGCTCGCTTAGCTTTTGAATTAATTCAATATATCTTTTGTGAGATTGAGAATTCATTGTCCAAGAATAAATCCAATTGTGATAGCAGATATTAAAGAGATTCCAATTAAATAGCTTGCCGCTTTAATCCCAAAGAGTTTACCGTACATTATTAAACTTGTTAAATTGGTACCAGGAGCAGCTAGCATGAAAGATAGTACAGAAGCGCCACTAAAGCCAAGTCTGAGCATTTCTTCTATGATTGGTACATCAACCCCTGCACAAAAATAAAAAGGAAATGCCAAAATAGGTGTCAAGAAAGTTAAATACCAAGTGCTTTTGAATTGACTTATGTCAAAGTTCAAGAACTCATGAGAGATACTTGCGATTATGATTGCAGCTAATATCCAAGGAATAAATTCTTTTGAAAATATTTTGAGATCATCAATGATTTTCTGTTTTAAGCCAATCGAATGTTCTTCCTCACAGCATTCATCGTGACTATGAAGTTCAGTTTTCAGCTCTAAATTTTGTTTGTAAAAATAGCTAAAAAGAAAAGCAACACCCACTCCAAAAAATATAGAAGCAAATGCTCTTTGTAAAGCCAGGTCAATGCCTATGCTTGCTGTCATGATTAGCGCTGTTATGCTGGAAGCATTTCCAGAAATCAAGAATGCAATTAAAGTTTTGTCACTGACATTGCGTGATTTAAGCTTTGCTGCCAGCGGAATCATCCCGCAAGTGCAAAGTGGAATTAATGAGCCCATTAGTGCAGCTATAAGCACACTAACTAAGTCTTTTTTCTCTCCAAATTTATAGATACTTTGGGGCAAATAATGATCTAGTAATGAACCAACTACAATAGCTAAAGCAAATAGAGGAAAAGTCTCTAAGGCTAATTCAAGTGCATAACCAATCATACTTAATGGCTCGCGTGAGCTGCGTGCTCAGCGTGTTGTATAGCAGCTCCAATATAGACAGCTGCAAGCATTGTGAAAACAAAAGCTTGCAAGACCCCCACAAAAGCTTCGAAGCCAAGCGCCAGTGACGGAATAAATAGAGGACATAAAACTACAAAAGTACTGAGTAGAATTTCACCAGCAAAAGTATTGGCAAAAAGTCGCAAAGATAGAGTCAAGGGTCTCACAATTAAATCCAAAATTTCAATAAAGAATATGAAGTTTAATTTGATTTTACCGTGATCAAAATTGATTGGTAAAAATATCTGAAAGTAACTAAAACCACCAACGAAAATTCCAGAAGCGACATATGTAGTAATCACTAAAATCGCCATTCCCGCTGTTACATTGATATCGGCACAAGGACTAGCACCATGCCATGGGTGAGAGTGACCATGTTCGCCCGGTATCATAGGCCACCAGCTAAAGGCAGAACCAAGTTTCCAGGGTGCTAAACCTGCATAATAAGCAAAAAGAATAAAAAAGAAAATTGAGCCCAAGAAAAATAAGAATTTATCTGATCTAGATCCGATTTGGTTTTTAGCAACTCCTCTTAAAAAATCAAAAATTGATTCTGCTAAAAATTGTCTTGTATTAAATTTGTTGGTTTCATTGCTCAAGTTGAAAGCTAAAAAAGTGACAACCAGCAAACTAGCTAACATGCACGCCCAAGCAAAATATAGTGTGTCTATATTAACTGATTGGCCTAGAATTTGTCCTGTAATGTGATTCATAATTGTTTAAAATTAGCACGCCTACTATTAATACTATCTGAAAAAAAAGCATAGCGGAGCCAATTACTATGAGATTATATTTAAATTTAAAAAAGAGAAAAGCAACGATAGAGCCCAAGATAATAATTCGAGCTGCCCCAAAAACCGCCAAAAGTCCTGGTTGTTCTTTGGAGATTAGTACAAGGCTCTTGAGATTAATTTCAATCAATCTCAAGTAAAGATTGATGCTAAGTGAAGTCCAGAAAAACATTTTTGCGTAGGGGACTGAAAAGAAATATATTAGTAATGAGCAAAATATTGCTGTTACCAAGTGCCACCAAACCAGTGGGCTTTTATTATTAAATAGCTTTTTGATTTTTGGCGACAATGATTCTGCTCCCGTAAGAATTATACTTCAAGGATTCAATTTGCCATGAATGTTTAGCAAATAATTGCTTTAGCTCTTCGTCGCTATAATTTCTCAAAAACATTCCATTTCTAAATTCATCTTTGTATTGTTGCGTGCCATCATCCAACACTTCATACTCGCCTTTGTCACTAGTACCAACTTTGTCAAAAACTCCAAACATGACTGCTTCTGGCTTTAATATCTCTTTGATGTTGGCTATGAATTGTTCTCCTCTTGCCAGGTCAAGATGTTCAAGGCAAGCGTTCACTAATATGCCGTCAAATTGATTCTTGCCGAATTTCATTGCAAACATGTCCAGTTCGATGAAGTCAATTTTGTTTTCTTGTCTTTGCTCTTGAACGCTTTTGGCTAATTTGATTGCTGATTTGGAAATATCAATTCCTGTTACATCAAAGCCATTCTCTGCTAGTAAAAAACTTAACCACCCTGATCCACATGCGATGTCCAAAATATTTTTGCATTTATTTGTTTTAAAAATCTCAGGCGCTTCAAGTAAATATGCCATTGATTCTGGAATATTCGTTGATGGTGTTTTGACTCGTGACCAGGCTGTTTCCCAGAAAGCAAGGTTTTTTTGATAGAGATTTTCTGCTATTTGCATGAAGCGAAATTATAGCAGTTTATATTTTTAATCTTCCAAAAAAAACCTAACTGTAGTCACAACTACACCGCGTCTAAAACGCAAAATCGCCTTTAATAAAAAAGCAGTTTGGTTGTGTAATAAATTATGCCAAAACTTATTGGTCACAAACTCCGGTACAACTATAGTAATCCACTGATTTTTTGATTCTTCTTGTAATTTCTCAATATGATCTGAAATTGGTTGTATTAGAGATCTAAACGGAGAAGGCAAGATGGTTAATTCAAGATCCGGATAAAATCTTTTCCAGTCTTCTTGGAAATGTTTTGTAGCGCTAGGGTTTACCTCTACATGCAAGGCTTCTATATTGTTAGAAATGGTTTTAGCGTAAGCAATGGATTGTATAACGCCTTTGGATAGAGATGAAACCATGATTAGTACTTTGTTGCTTTTTAATTCTGGGGCTTCGTGATCCTCATCTGGTCTGATTTGTTTAACAAAATATAGATAGTGCTGTTTAATTGCAAGAAACATTCGGATAATTATCGGTATTGCTAAAAGTACTATCCAAGCTCCTTCTGTCAATTTTTCTATGGTAATTATAACTGCAACAACACTTGTTATTATTCCGCCAAAACAGTTTACAACAAGTCCAAATCTCCATCGGCCTTCTTTTTTACGAGCGTGTCTTTTGACCATACCAAATTGAGTTAGAGTAAATGAAATAAAAACACCAACAGCATATAGAGGAATCAATGCATGGGTATTACCCTTGTAAATAATTACAAGAAAGATCGAGAGCGCGCTAAGCACCATGATTCCATTATTGAAAACGAGTTTGTCACCAAGGTTAGAAAGTTGTCTTGGCAAATAACCATCATTAGCAAGGAAATTTGCGACACGAGGAAAATCAGCAAAAGCTGTGTTTGCTGCGAGCACTAAAATCAACATTGTTGCAATTTGAGTAGCAAAAAACATGAAGCTATCGTTGCCATAAACAGTTTTAGCAATCTGAGAAATTACTGTTTGATTAGCTTGTGGCATTATTCCAAATGCCAAGGATAGTATTGTAATACCACCGAATATACCAGATAGTAAAATTGCCATGGTGAGCATGGTTCTATTTGCTTGCTTGAATGATGGTGCTTTAAAAGCTCTCACACCGTCAGCAACTGCTTCTATCCCTGTTAAGCCAGAACAGCCATGTGAGAAGGCATTTAGAAAAATCAAAAGCATTGCCGACTGGGTTAATGAATTGCTTGTTGATTGATGGCTAAAGTTTAGAGAAGCAAAATTATTTTGCCCTAGCTTTATGAAACCAAAAATCATAATCACAAACATTGAAATTAAAAAGAAATAAACAGGTACAGAAAACACTAAGCCGGATTCCTTGAGTCCGCGCAAATTTACTAGCATTATTAGAATGATGAAAGCAATACAGCAATTGACCGCCATATTTGGAGAAATAATCCCTGTTGCAGTTATCGCTGAAACCCCTGCGCAAATACTTACTGAGACTGTTAAAACATAGTCAATTAATAATGAAGCTGCTGCAATTAGACTTGGAGTTTTACCAAGGTTTTCTTTGGCGACTATATAAGCTCCGCCTCCATCAGGATAGGCATTGATAACTTGTCTGTAAGAAAAAACCACTATCCCAATTAACAGTATGATCGCTACTAGTGTGACTAAAGTAATGGTTGCAATTTCAGAATAATTGAGCCCATGCAGAGCAAGTAAAATTTCTTCAGTTGCATAAGCAGTCGAAGATAATGCATCAGAGGAAAATACAGCGAGTCCTAAAATAACACCTAGCTTATGATGCTCTTCTGTCCCTGAAGCTAATGGCTTGCCAAAAATAAAATTTCTTAGTTTACTAAGCATAGGTTTATTATAAAGGAATATATTGGCGAAATTAATTTATTGGGATACTTATACCTGGGCTTAGCTTAGCTGGAAGCTCTAGTTTTTGGGTCTCAAGGGATGCGACAGGATAAGCACAGTAATCAGCAGCATAATAAGCGCTTGGTCTATGATTGCCGCTCAGCCCCAGACCACCAAAAGGTGCAGTGCTAGTGGCGCCAGTGAGTTGATTGTTCCAATTTATCAATCCGGCTTTGGCTTTCATTAAAAATTCATTATAGATTTTTTCATCATCTGTGATAATTCCTGCGGCTAGCCCATATTTAGTTTTATTGGCTAATTCAATTGCTTCATTTAAATTAGCCACTTTGAAAACTTGTAATAATGGACCAAAAAACTCCTCATCCTCTATGCCTTCAGCTTGACTGCAATCAATTATCCCTGGACTGACATAGGCATTGCCAAGTGATGATAGCCTTTTCATTTTGAGTAATGGTTCAGCCCCTTTTTCTAAAAGCGATTCTTGATAAGCAAGCATCTTTGCTGCTTGAATATCAGTTATCAAAGGACCCATAAAATTTTCACCATTCATTGGGTCTCCAATTTTCATAGACTTAGAGATTTCTATTAATCTAGATAGTATTTTTTCAGAGTTAGTATCTTTCACCAAAATCAGTCTTCTGGCACATGTGCATCTTTGACCATTAGTTAAAAATGCAGACTGAAGAATCATGTACGCCGCAGCATCTGTATTAGAGGCTTTTATGACTAGTAGAGGGTTATTACCGCCAAGCTCTAGAGCGAGAATTTTATCTATTTTGCCTGCGAAATTCTCATGCAATATTTTTCCAGTTCTTGAGCTACCAGTGAAAAATAAAGCATTGATTTCATTATGATTAGCCAGCAAAACTCCAGTCTCAGATTGCCCTTGAAGCAAATTAATAACACCATTTGCTATCCCTGTTTCTTGCCAGAGCTTGATTATCTCTTCACTGATTAAAGGTGTTAGTTCGCTGGGTTTTAAAATGATGGTGTTGCCAGCAAGTAAAGCAGGCATGATATGACCATTTGGTATATGTCCAGGAAAATTATAAGGACCAAATACTGCCGCCACTCCATATGGTCTGTGTCTGGTCACGCTTTTAAAAGCCGAAAATTCTTTTATTCTTTCTGGGCAGCGTTCTTTATAAGCTTCTATTGATATAGCAAATTTGTTTATCATTATATTTATTTCAGCTTCTGCTTCCCATATGATTTTGCCTGTATCTTGAGCTAGTAATTCAGAAAGACTTTTTTTGTTTTTTTCTAGTAGTGTGACGAATTTTTCAACATATGTCACCCTGTCCTCAAAATCAGTGAGTGACCAGGTTTCAAAGGCAGTCCGAGCCGCATATACCGCTTGGTCTACTTCTCTGTCATTAGCCGCCCTTCCAGTCCATATGATATTTTCATTAGCAGGATTTACTGAATTGAAATGTTCACCGCTACCTTGTTTCCATTTGCCGTCAATGAAATGTGTCATATTAACCTCAATGTATTAGATTTTTTTAGATTCAATAGTTCACTTGTTTCTTTGCTAATAATTATTTTTTGATTTTCTGTCTTGTAGTTTATGACAGAAGCTCTGAACTCCAATCCACAATTGCTGGCAAGAGCTTTTTGATCTAGATCTTCATTTGAGTTCACTATGTCTATGATTTCAAATAACTTAGATTCTCTTACTGTTTTGATATTTTTCACATTGGCAACAATTCTAGGACCAGCATCAAAGATATCAACATGTCCATCTTTTGAAAAGCCCTCAGATTCCAAGAAACTCATTGCTGCCTCAGTATCTTTGTGTACTTGTGAGATGACTTTTTGGACTTCTTTTGGTAAGAGTGGAATATAAATTGGATATTTGGGCATTAAGTCAGCGATAAAGACTTTGTCTTTGGCGCTCAAATAATCTGCTTTGGTAAAATCCATATCGAAAAAATGCCTAACAGTACCTTCCCAAAAAGGAGATTTATTGTCGTTATTGATAACCCCTCGCATTTCAGCAATGACATTGTCTGTGAATCTTTTAGGGAAATTAGCCATAAATAAAAATCTAGCTTTGCTTAGTAGAATTCCAAGTTTATAGCCTCTATATTCCGGTAAAACAAAAAGTGAACTGATGATTGTAGGACCATCGTGAGATTTGCATAATTCTAAGTAAGGGATAGTTTTATCGATAGCAAGTTCTGGTGATTGATGATGCGCTTCTTTGATTTCATAAGAATAAAATGGTTCATAGCCTCCGACTCTAGCGCGTATTGCTGCTATGCCAATAACTCTTTTGGAAGGAATTAACTCTAAAACAAATCTATAAGATTCATTACCAATGTGTGTTGGTTCGATTAAAAAGCTATTGATAGAATCTTGGATTTTATCTGACATTAGTTTTTGGTCGGCAGGTAGACTGGTCATGCCAGGACCAGTTGCTGCAGCCAATTGCATCACGGCATCTAAGTCTTTTTTTTCAATTGGTCTAATTACAAAATCAAGCATGGCTGAGCTTTTTGAGAATTGTTACGAGCAAGGCTGCTCTTTCATTAAGCGAGTCGATGCACATAAATTCATTAGTACTATGTATGTTAGCACCTCTAACTCCAAGGCTATCAATATTTGGTAGTCCTAATTGAAATAAATTATTACCATCACAGCATCCACCAGTTTTTTTGCGACTAATTGTCAAACCTAGCTCTTGAGCGGATTCTTCGACCAATTTGTATAAAACTTCAAGATCTTGATTTGGTATTTTAGGCGGTCTATTAAAAGAGCCATATCTCTCAACTTTGACTTTGTGAGTAGTTTCGACTTTTTCTAAAATTGATGCAATAGAATTTTCAGCTATGGTTATATGCTCTATAGTTTCAACTCTGATGTTGACGCCTAGTACACAAGTGTCCGCTACTACATTTAGAGGTCCTCCACCATTGATTTTGCCGGAATTAACAATCAAGCCATTTAGTTTATTTAATTCGTGTAGTTCTACTGCTAGTGCGCTTGCTGCAACTATTGCATTAACACCATCATCAAAATTTCTTCCAACGTGAGCTGCTTTGCCTTTGATTAGAAATTGAAAATTGCCAGTGCCGCTTCTTTGAAATGCAATAGAACCATCTTCGAGTGAGGGTTCTAGGATCAAGGCGATATTGTTGTTTTTCGCAAGTTCTGCGAAATATTTTTGTGAGCCTGTTGAGCCAATTTCTTCATCGGGGTTAATGAAAATTTCTATAGCCAGTCTTTTTGACTCTTCTAATGTTTGAAAATATTTTAAGGCATATAATAGAACCACTAAGCCTCCCTTGAGGTCAGCAACCCCTGGTCCGTTTAGTTTATTGGAATCTAGTCTAGTGCATTTATTGAATCCTAATTCGGGAGGATAAACAGTATCCATGTGCCCCATGAGAAGAATTTTTTGAAGAGGCTTGTCATGGGATTTCAATTTGATACTCAATGCTTTACCAAGTTCTTTAGTCTCTAATTCGCCTTTGTAATTTAATTCTTGATGAGATTCAAGTTCTTTTATTTCAATTGATGATGTGGCTAATTCACCAAAAGCTTTTTTGAGTATTGTTAGCATTTGGTCTAAACCAGTTAAATTATAAGAGTAAGTATTAATTTCAGCCCAAGAAATCAATGTCTTGAGCATCTCATCTTCTTCTTGTTTGAATAGGTCAATCAGGCTCACTAAGCTAATTCTAGCATTAGTTTTAACTGTAAATATTCAAGCCGACAACTCCAAGCACTATTAATGCTGTGCAAGCTAGTTGTGGAACACTCGAAGGTTCATCAAATAAAAATATTCCAGCAGCGACTATTCCAACTGTTCCTAGTCCAGACCACATTGCGTAAGCTAAACTTAAATCAATTTTTTTGAATGCTACCGCTGCGCAAATAAAACTTAAAACAAAGAGTATCACTGTGTAAATTGAATAATCAACTTTCGTGAAACCCTCTGATAATTTAAGTTGTATCGAAGCAACAATCTCTAAAATGATTGCTGCAAATAAAAATAGCCATGCCATAATAAACTCCCTTGTTTATATTTCTTTTTAAAATTTTGTAAAACCAATAGATAAAAGGCTTATAGCCTTCTTAAAAACTCAAGCTAACTAAACTCTTTTTTATAGTAGTTATATCTTTTCATAAAATATGCTTCGTTGGATTATAACAAGTGATCCTTAGCATTCGGTTAAGGCTCGTAAAGACTATATACCCAATTTTTGATTGTATTATACCCACCATAGGTATGATGCCTCAATGAAAGTGCTTTAACTTATAGCAAGAAGTGCTCTTCTTAACTCTGCTACACTCCACGCTTGAGCGATACAGCCTCTGCTTTTGAAAGGTTTATCACCATCGTAAATCTCTGCTACTGATCCTATATCTAGCTCTTTTTCGAAGTTACTAATGATATTCATGATATTTTTCTTCGCGCTAGTTTTTTGATATTTCAGCAAGCTATCACAGTAAGCTCCTAGCAACCAAGGCCACACAGTCCCGTTATGATAAGCTCTATCGCGAGTGTCTTGATCACCTTCATAAATTCCCTTATAGTTAAGGTCGCTTGGTGCAAGTGTTCTTAAGCCTTTTGGTGTAAGTAATTCATCTGTTGTGACTTCAATAATTCTGTTAGCAAGATCTTCGCTGATACAGGTATATGGCAAAGAAATTGCAAACAATTGATTTGGTCTTAGTTGAATATTTTGTGCTCCATCTCTGACATAATCCGCAAGATATCCTTTTTCAAAAACATAGAAAGTATCTTCAAAATTTATTTCAATAAGTTTTTTTATTGATTTTAAATCGTTTAAAATAGGATCTTTAAATTTCTCAGCAAGATCGCAGGACCAAGCAATAGCGTTATACCATAGTGCATTGATTTCTATTAAGTAACCATAGCGAGGAATTACCGATTTGCCTTGAACGCATGCATCCATCCAGCTTAGCGAATCGTTTTCAGACCCTGTATAAAGCAAACCATTTTCATGACATTTAACTTTGTTGCTAACTCCAGAAGCGTAGTGAGTGATTACGGATTTGAGTTTGTCCCAAAACTCATTTTTTATCCATTTGATATCTTTCAACTCTTCTGCGAATTTCTGCATAGCCCAGAACATCCATAAAGAGGCATCAACACTGTTATATGCGGAGTTAGCAGTTGAACTACCAACCATATTAGGCAATAAGCCATCTTGCATGAATTCAGTAAAATAACGAAAAACTTTTATGAAATCATTTTGCCACTTGGTTTTGAGAAATATTCCTGGAAGTGAGATCATGGTATCTCTTCCCCATGAACCAAACCAGTGATAGCCAGCTGTTATGGTTGATCTTTGTGCATCAATGTTGATCACAAAATCTTTGGCAGCTTTATCTAATTTGTAAATGGTTTTGTTTTTTCCAAGTCCAAAACCAAAATTACTATACTGGCTTCTGTATTTGGACTCCAGTCTCCATAACTCTTCTGGTCTCGTTTCAATATGTTTATCAGAAAATGCAATATAAAGTATTTTTGTAGTATTAAGATCAATGGTGAATTTTCCCGGAGAAGCTAAGTCCTCAACTGAGTCATAGCCTCTTTGTTGCTCTTCTGTGTATGAGAAGTCTTTGTACCAGCAAGGGCTAGCTTCAAAAGAACTATTATCGATGCTAATTTTGCAAAACAAATTTTCACCATCTCTATAAGGGTGGCAACGTAAATTATCACCATCTAGATAAAACTGATTATCGAAAAATGGATTTTCTTTCTGAAGAGCATGAAAGCTACGGTTTGCAATTAATGGTCTGATTTCTAATTTAGAATTATCATTTTTGTTTTTTGTACTAAATTCATACTTGATCAATAATGTGTTCTGGTCATTTGATAACATCAATTCTTTGATTACTTCGATTTTGTCATTAGAATATTTCCAAATAGGATTTGCTAATTGTGAAAACTCCTGATCAAGAATATTTTTTTCTGAGTTTGGTACAAAGATATTAGGAAGATAATAATGAAAACTTAGATAATATTTTTCATCATTGATATTTACTTGTTCATCCAACTTAGATAATAAAACGATTCGTTCTAAACCTGATGGTTTTGATTTAGTTAATAGTCCGTGATATTTTCTTGTATGACAATTGAGAATTGTACTAGAACTGTATGCTCCTAGCTGATTGGTTTCTATCCATTCTTGTGAAGTTAGTTGCAAGGCATGGTTGTCCTCAGTATCTATTGTATCTATTTTATCAAGAACTAAGTTCATATATTTTTAGATAGATTTTTTGGCACAACTGTTCCTTAGCTTGCTAAACTTTTTAGTAGCTTGTTGAGGGGTGGTAAATCTTGAATCTAAAAGTTTTAATGTACGGTTGGGAATTTCCACCATCTATTAGTGGTGGACTTGGTATTGCTTGCCATGATTTGACTCTTGCTCTTAGTCAAAGAAATATCAAAATTAATTTTGTTTTGCCCAATCTCAAAAAAGCTACCCATCAAAAATCACACGTTGACTTGATTTCAAGCTCTGATGTCATATTGCAACATCGCTATCAAAATATAAGTTATGAGGATTTTTTACAAAACATCGATTTAATAAATGTAAACTCGGCACTTCGTCCTTATCTTAATGAAGAAACTTATATCGAGTTCTTGAGAGAGATACAAAAGCTTTCCTTAGTAACGGAAGAATCTGGAGAGAGTTTTTTTAAGCTCAATATTAACGATCTTTACGGGCCTGATCTTTTGACTGAAGTTGCTAGATACGCTTATGTAGCTGGTCAAATTGCAAATAATGTAGATCACGATATTATTCATGCTCATGATTGGTTAACTATATTAGCTGGGATAGAAGCAAAAAAAGCCAGTGGTAAAAAACTTATCTATCATGTTCATGCACTAGAAATCGATAGAAGCGGAATCAATGTTAACCCAGAAATCTATCGTATTGAAAAACATGGTTTGGAACAAGCAGATGTAATTATTGCGGTAAGTTTTTATACAAAAAATATTATTGTTAAACATTACGGTATCCATCCAAACAAAGTAGAAGTAGTTCATAACGCGGTTTCAAAAACCAAAGTTTCAAAAATCAAAAACATTATCAAAAAAAGTCCTCAAGAGAAAATTGTTTTGTTTTTGGGCAGAGTGACTTTCCAAAAAGGTCCAGATTATTTCTTGGAGGCTGCAGCTAAAGTTCTAAAAAAACAAAAAAATATCAAGTTTGTTATTGCTGGTTCTGGAGATATGATAAATAGGCTGATTGAAAGAGCAGCAGAATTAAAGATTGGCCGTCATGTGATTTTTACTGGTTTTTTAAATAGAGAACAAGTAGAGGAAGTTTTTGCAGCAAGTGATGTCTATGTAATGTCTAGCGTTTCAGAACCTTTTGGGATTTCTAGTCTTGAAGCTGTGCTTTTTGATGTGCCAGTCATTCTTTCTAAACAATCTGGTGTTGCCGAAGTTTTGAAACACTCATTAAAAGTGGATTTTTGGGATACTAATGATCTTGCTAACAAAATTCATGCTTTGGTTAAGTATCCTGCTTTGCAAAATGAACTACTTGTGCAAGCTTCAGAAGAGCTAAAGCATATTCAATGGGAAAATAGTGCTCAAAAAGTAGAAGAAATTTACAAAGCTTCGCTATAATTTAATCATGCCGAGTATTTGTTTTTATTTCCAGGTGCATCAACCAAAGCGTTTGAGGAAATATACTATTTTTGATATAAACAACTCACATTTTTATGAAGATGAAGAGGCCAATGCAGGGATCATGCGCAAAGTCGCATCTAAATGCTATTTGCCGACTAATCAGATGATGTTAGATCTCATCAAGATGCACGAAGGACGATTCAGAATATCTTATTCAATTTCTGGTGTTGCCATAGAGCAAATGAAAAAATACAGTCCAGAGACTTTAGATTCTTTTAGACGCTTGGTTGATACCGGTTGTGTTGAAATTCTTTCTGAGACTTACTATCATAGTTTGTCGTTTTTGAAATCAACTGAAGAATTTAAAAAACAAATACAACAACATCGTGATTTGATCAAACAAGAGTTTGGTTACGATACTAATGTATTTAGAAACACAGAGTTGATTTACAGTAATGACATCGCCAAAATTGCTGAGGAATTGGGCTTCAAGGCTATACTTGCTGAAGGCGTTGAGAAAATTCTGGATTGGCGATCAGCAAATTTTGTTTATCAACCGAGTAATTGCAATGATATAAAAGTACTTTTAAGGAATTATCAACTATCTGATGATATAGCTTTTAGATTTTCAAACAGAGGCTGGAAGGAATTCCCTCTCAAAGCCGAAAGATTCACTTCTTGGGTGCACGATTTGGATTCAAATGCTGAGACTATAAATCTATTTATGGATTATGAAACTTTTGGAGAGCACCAGTGGACAGAGACGGGAATTTTTGAATTCATGAAAGTTTTACCAGGATTTATCATGAAGCATTCTAGTTTTAGTTTCTCCACTCCTTCTGAGACAATTCAAAGGTATTCAGTGCGAGAAAAACTAAACGTACCGTATTATGTATCCTGGGCAGACACTGAAAGAGATTTGAGCGCTTGGGTTGGAAATAATATTCAAGATGATGCTTTGGAGAATGTTTTTAGGTTAGAACAACAAGTTTATGCAACTGCTAACCAGGATTTGATAAATACCTGGAGAGCCTTGCAAACTTCAGATCATTTTTACTATATGTGTACTAAATGGTTTGCTGATGGTGATGTTCACAAATATTTCAATCCTTATGAAAGCCCTTATGAGGCTTATATAAATTATCAAAATGTATTAAGGGATTTTGAAAATGTATTATTTAAACAACCTGTATTGATCTAATGGTTTATCTTGATATTTACCTAGATAATTTAAATTAGTGGAATAATAAATCTATGAAATATATTTTTGAAGTCAGCTGGGAAGTATGTAACAAAGTTGGTGGGATTTATACTGTTGTCTCAACTAAAGCTCCTGAAGCTCTAAAAAATTATGGTGACGGTTATATCGCACTTGGTCCAGACATTGGACAGAATTTTGATTTTGAAGAAACAAACGAAAGTTTTTTTGATGCTATCAAAGCCGCTTTAAATAAAGCAAATATTCCTTGTCGTTTTGGACGTTGGAAAATTCCTGGTAAACCAAGAGCAATTTTAGTTGGTGGTTTCAAAGAAAGATTTAATATCGAAAGGTTGCTTTTCGCTTACTGGAATGAGTTTGGTGCTGATTCTTATGAAGGTGGTTGGGATTACGTAGAACCAGTTTTATTTTCAACAACATGCGGCGAAGTAATCGAAGCAATTTGCAAAACAAGTCTAAAAGAAAACGATCATGCAGTCGCTCATTTTCATGAATGGATGTGTGGCGCTGGTGTATTGTACCTCAGAAAAAATATGCCTAAAGTTGGTACCGTCTTCACAACGCATGCAACTATGTTAGGTAGATCAATGGCCCATCACAATCCTTTTTACTATCATGAAATAGAGATGGGTAGCCAGGTTGAAGATAAAGCTTATCGTTATGGGGTCAAAGCAAAGCATTCTATGGAATGCATGACGGCAAAATATTCTGATTGTTTTACTACCGTTAGTGAAATAACTGCAAGAGAATGTTACATGATTCTTGGACGTGATCCTGATCTTGTTGTTTACAACGGAATGGATGTTAAAGAACCATTCAAGTTCGACGCTAAATTAAAAGCTGAAAAGAGAAAATATCTTTTGAAAATTTGTGAATCGTTCTTTGAACAAAAACTTCCAGACAATACTCAACTGTGGGTTAGCTCAGGAAGATATGAGTTCAAAAACAAAGGTTACGATCTAACTATTGATGCTTTAAGTAGAATGAAAGCAAAATTAGGAAATGATTGTCCACCTATAGTTATGATGTTTTTGGTAGCTGCTGATAATTTAAGAGTCAATAATTATCAATTACCAAAATCTCATGATTCTGAACTTAATGAAGTCGCGATATCTCCTGTATACAATAAAGAACACGATGCAATTGTTAATTCGTGTCATCATCATGGCTTAGATCGCAAAGATAGTGCTATTAAAGTCATGTTCTCGACTTTGTATCTTGATGGTCAAGATGGAATATTCAACATGAGATATGAGGATATTTTAGAGGCTTGTGATCTAAGTTTATTCCCATCGTTTTATGAGCCATGGGGCTACACCCCGCTTGAGAGCGCGGTTGTGGGCATACCAACTATCACATCAGATCTTTCGGGTTTTGGTTATTGGACTCAAATCAACGAAGAAACTATGGACAATTTGATCATGGTTCTTCCTAGACGCAATAAAACTTTTGATGAAGCTGCAGAAAAGCTAGCTAAATTAATGTATGATTTTGCTTCTAAAAAACAAGATATGGATATTCTTGAAAAAGAAACTAATATCCTTAGAGCTCAAAATGATTGGAGTCAAATTTTCCCTGACTACAAGAATGCATACGATATTGCATTGGGTAAAGGTTACGATAGAGAACTATCTATTAGATCTATCCATGAGAAAAATCCTTTTGCAGGAGCTAGATGTCATATCCAGCCAGGTAAGCCAATTTTGCGCTGCTTTAGCTTAGATGTGAGTTTGCCAGAAAAAATCCGCAAGTTAAATGATCTTGCTTATAATCTATGGTGGTGTTGGGATGATGAGGCTCAAGAATTATTCAAATCTTTAAATCCAGATTTATGGGAATACTATGACCACAATCCAATTAGATTGCTTAAAAGTATCCCCCCGTCAGATTTAGAAAATTACCAAAATGATCTAGCTTTTGTAGAAAAACTAGATAAAGTCTACGAAAGATTCAAAAATTATATGGGAGATACTAGTATAGGTTCTCTTATTGATCTATCAAGACCGAGTATCGCGTACCTATCTATGGAATTCGGTTTGCATGAATCATTGCCAATTTATTCCGGTGGTCTTGGTATTCTTGCAGGTGATCATCTTAAATCGGCTTCTGATATGAACCTTAATATGATTGGTATTGGACTGTTCTATAAGAACGGTTATTTTGTCCAAGAAATAAATCATGATGGTTATCAAGTTGAACACTATCCTGAATTAGATTGGAAAAATTTGCCGGTTAATGTACTCTTGAATCAAGCTGGTGAAGCAGTTAAAATTCCAGTGGATTTTCCTGAACATGTGGTTTGGACAAAAGTATTAGTCGTTAGAGTTGGAAGAGTTCCTTTATTCTTGTTTGATACAAATTTGGATGAAAATAGAGAAGAGGACAGGCATATCTCAGGTAGATTATATGTCGGTGATAGAGAAACAAGACTCAAGCAAGAGATCTTGATCGGTATTGCTGGTGTAAGACTCTTGAAAGACGTTCTAGGACTAGATCCTGCGGTTTATCATCTTAATGAAGGACATTGTGCTTTTATCACAGTTGAATTATTGAGACGTTATGCGTTGCAGGGATATTCGTTTGAGTCTGCGGTGAAAGCTATTCAGAATCATACGATCTTCACGACTCATACTCCTGTTGCTGCTGGTAACGAGGCTTTTGCTATGGATCAAGTCAGAAGCATACTAAATAGAGTTTTTGATTACATGCATATGCCTATCGAGAGCTTTATGGAACTTGGTCGTAATATAAATAATCCTAGTGAATTTTCTATGACGGTGCTTGCTCTAAGAGTCTCTCGCAAAGCGAATTCCGTCTCTAAATTACACGAAGATGTAAGTAGAGAAATGTGGTCTAATGTGTTTCCTAGTGATCAGAGATTCTTTAATTTTGTGACTAATGGAGTGCATATGCCAACTTGGCTCGCGTCAAGAATCAAGCAGTTATGCAAACACGGCGACTATTTGGATTTTGATAAAATTCACCAAGCCCCAAATGAATTGCTCTGGAAATTGCACCAAGAACACAAAAAAGATTTGATTAGTAATTTGAAAGACAATATCAAACGTCAATATTTAAGAAGAGGTTTGGGTATCGAAGATATCAAACGTATTATTGATGGACTTGATGAAAACGTTTTGACTATTGGTTTTGCAAGAAGATTTGCTGAATATAAAAGAGCAAGTTTATTGTTTAGAGATCCAGAGCGTTTAATTAAAATCTTGAGTAACACTGATAAACCTTTGGTTATAGTTTATGGTGGCAAGTCGCATCCAGCTAATGGTGTGGCGAAAGAATTAATCAAGGAAATTTACAAATACGTTCTTGACGAAAGATTCATTGGTAAATTATTGATTATCGAAAATTACAACATGCACACCGGCAGGCTTTTAACCGGTGGTGTTGATGTATGGTTGAATAATCCAATTATGCGCCAAGAAGCTTGTGGAACTAGTGGTATGAAAGCTGCAGCTAGTGGAGTTCTCAATCTTTCTTTACCAGATGGCTGGTGGGCGGAAGGTTACAGAGATGACCTTGGTTGGAAAATTGAACCAGCTTCTACTCTTGAAGATTACGAGCGTATGTGTGACGAAGAAAGCGATAGCTTGTATAAGTTGCTTGAGCAAGAAGTAATTCCTATGTACTATGCAAAAAATGCAGAGGGATATTCTGAGAAGTGGGTAGAGCGTATGAAAGTTTCTATTGCTGAAACCGGAAGACACTTTAGCGCTAATCGTATGCTTGAAGACTATAATACGCGCATGTATATTCCGGTCATCAAACGCAGTTTGCTGACTAGTGAGAGTCATTAGTTAGTTATCTTTTGTAAAAGCAAGTATCCAATAAATCATCACGAATTGAAGCGCAATTCTTCCATAAAAGAAGATATCAGGATTAGCTATGTAATTAGTCAAATTCAGCGTTTCAATGAAATAATCTTTTTGAATTAACATATCAACATGCACCCAAAGATATACTACGAGCATCAACGCAATCAAGCAAGCAGATTGCTTTCTGGTGTTCTTGTTCAGTAAAGCAATACCCAAAACAATTTGTATAAAGCCTGATAAATAAACCAATATCATTTTAGCGGGCAAAATATCTGGAATAATCTCAACTAAAAAATCAACCGCAAAAAAATGAGTTATCCCCACTCCGATATAAAACAAAGCAGTTAACCACAGTGAGTTTCGTTCAACTAATGACATTCTCTAATTATAGCGCTGACTAATTATCTAGCGTGACTACCATCGCAAAAAGGACTGTTATTAGTTTTGCGACAAGCACATAAAGCATATTTTTTAGTTTCTGTGATTTCTAAAATTTTTGGAGTCATGCCAGTTTCTTTTTTTGCATGAGAGCCATCACAAAAAACCCCTTTGCTTGACCAGCCGCAAGTACAGTAAGCAATTTTTGAGCCAGCTTCAAGTTCTACAATAACTGGAGCACTTGGTAAATTGGGATTTTGGATGTTCATTACTATTGAATCTTAGCACCTTAAAAATTCAAAATTTTGTCGCAAGGACCAGGTAAGTCAAAATGGACTAAAAGGTTAGTTGTTGAGGATCCAAGGTCAATCCTTCTATCAACTTATTATGATGAAATATCCAAGTTGGCGTAACCGGTCCTTCTACTACTCTATTTCTTAAAGCCTTTCCCATTCATCTCTTATTCCAGCAATTTTTCTTTCAAGATCATTAAGAGGAGTTTGAGTTATTGTTTTACCTATTATTCCGCCTAAAACTTTTCTCTCGGTGGAAACGATTCTTTCTAGAGCATTTCTGAAATCAAGATCATGCTGCATTGATTTGTTATGTGCTACTTCATGAAACAAAACTTGAATAGCCTCTTCGAATGGTACATCTAATAGAGCAGTGTTTAAACCAATTGCTTTTTGACCAATATTAATCCCATAAGATCCAGTACCTTGATATAAAAAAGTATCGTTAGGGATTATGTAGCCTGTTGTGTAAGCTACATAGTTTCTCATGAGCGTAAGTTTGGCTAAATGACTTTGTGATGGACTCATTATAATCTCAAAATCATCCTGTACTTGTGTATCACTAGGACAAGCTTTATTTATAATTGCTTTTAGAGCATTATTGATTTGACTCGGAATGTTGGAGCCAGACTCAATCTCTGCAACTATAAAATTAACTTTTGCCTTAGTTGCAGCATTAATAATTTGAACTAAGTTTCTACCTGAAAGATATTTGTAATCAAGATCTAACTGTCCATAAAAATGATTAGAATTACGCCAATTTAAATAGCTTTCAAGGCGGGTGTCTGAAGAGCCTTGGTTAGTATTAATTTCAGGGATTAAGGAATCTAGTTGTTCAATAGCGGCTGAGATGCCGGGGGCAGCTTGTTCTAATTTTGCAATTCTTGCTATTTCTTCTGGCGAGAGCCTAACTTGTTTTTTGATTGCAGCACCATTGACCACAAGTCCTTCATTTTCTTTAGCTTGAACTGGAATTGCTTCTAATTGAGTTTTATAATCAATTATTGAAATTGATTTTGGGTCATTAGGTTGAAAAAACGTTGATGTTGAATTTGGTTTTTTGGTGTTTGTAAAAGTATTAATTAAAGCTTCAAATTCTCTAAGATGATAATCATTAACCTGGAGTTCTATGAACAAGCCTTCTGAGCTAGGACAAGGGACATTCCTTGCTATTAGTCTCTGCCTATTGGCATTGAAGCTAGTGTCATGATTTACTACATATTCACCCTGGGAGAGAGAAGTAGATTTAAAGTAGTGCTTACTCATTCCTGAAAAAAATGCACCTCTGAGATAATGCAAAAGATTTTGTCCTTCGGTTGAATTTTCTCTTTCGCGTTGACTATGACAAGCTAGGTCATCCATAAAAATATCATCAACGCTTATCTTTGCATCAATGTAGATTCGAAAAGTAGAAGAACCCTCACTCTTTTGATTGATAGATTTTATTTTTGTGCCAAGCTTACTTAGCATATCTTGAAATAATTCTTTTGCCGAAGATAGATTCTCAAGATTTAGGTAATTGACTCTTACGCCGTGTTTTTCAGCGAGTCTTCTTGATTCATGTTGACTATGACTCGGCTTAGTGTTGAGAGCTTGATCAAAATTACTCAGGGCGGTACTTACTTTTGGCATTCCTATGCCAGCAAATTGGCTTGGACAAATTACATAACCTTGTTGTTCTAATTTCTTGATTTGATCATCAGGAATACCAATTTCTGAAGCTAAATATTTTTTATCACCAAAATATTCTGAATATTGATTTGCATCGTATGAACCTGAATATCGCAAAGTGCTAATAAGCTTTGATATAACCGCATTTGCTGCACTAAGTGAGCTTGAAGTTTTCTTTAGTGCATCACTAGCCCACAGATGCTCTGAAGCTTTAAGTTCTTGGATTAATTCTGAATTAGTCATTCCTTTAAATAGATGCTCTAAGTAAGTTTCAAGTCTATAAGAAGCAACTTGAGGTCTATCAATATTCATGTCATATTCCATATTGTCCAATTGAATGCTAACTCCTTCAGTGGCAGTCCAGAAATCTTGTGGGCATGATCCTTTGTCTCTATAGCTCATCACTTGACCATTAATAAATAACCGGCCATTTTGCATTTCGCCTTTATCATTTAGGGGAAGCCAAAGAATTTTACCTTTACCTTCTTTGATTAAAGTACTTGAAGCTTTTGTTTGATCTAAATATGGATTCTCTTCGCAAACTCCAACTTCTTTGAGTGATCTTAGTGCTTGAATTAGTTCCTGATCTTGTGTTTCGATGATATATGAACAATCATTTCTCTCTGTACAAGCTGACATCTTGCCTACGAGCCAATCATCTTCGACACGCTCCTTTATTCCTGCTGCTTCTAAGTCAGCATTAACGACATCTTTTTTGACTAGATCGTAATCTAAATTCCAAGAAGCTCCTTGTATTTGAAACTTCTTAACAGCAAAGTCTCGCAGCAATCTTACTGCTACTTGTTTAAGACCAATTCCATTACCTCCAGCACTATATCGATCTTGAGATTTTTTAGATTGAAGCCCAACCAAACCGGTTGGTTTATCGATAGTCCAGTTTCCTTTTATAACAAACTGAGTGATCCCGTCATTTGAGGTTTCACTGATGGAAACTCCATTCAATGTGCCTGGAGCTTTTTTATTATGATCAACAAAGTTTTGAGCAATTTCTCTTGTAAGCCAAGCTGAATTATATTCATTTTTTGATTTACCAATAAATTCATCGGTTGCTATTGGAGTAGCATCCCAGCCTTGTCGCTTAAAATGCCATTCAATTAATTTTTGATCAGTAATAACTCCGTTAATAGCTGTTGCTGGCAAGTGTTTGCTACTAGGTCTAATTGCATCTGAAGCCGTAATTAGAGCTATGGTTTCATTAGGAGTCGCTGATTGGTCAGCAGTTAGATCCCTGTGGTTATTAGTTACCTGACTTCTAGTTATTATTCTGGGTTGAATTCCTGGTGTCATTCTAACCACTATAAAAAGGTAGTTCGAGCGTTATTTTGACATCAAGGTAATTCCACCTATAAAAAATACATTGTCCTGGGATAAAGCTTTTGAAGAAATAGTGACTTCTGGAAAGAACCCAATTCTCACTGTGCCGGATTAACCTAATTCTTAGTGGTTTCCCGCAAATTTTCAAATTAATCTTGATTTTTCAACTAAGGATTTGATACTATTCTCAAATCCCTAATAAAGCCCTTCGCTCTTCAGAGAGGTGGCTTATGATCAATTTCAGTTCTTTTATCGTTGTAGTTTCTATTTTAATTGCGATGTTTTCGGCAATTAGTTTCAATAGCTTCAAAAGCTATCACCAAAAGGCGTTTTCGCTTAATAATTATGATTCAACTGCAATGGCTATGGCCTCAAGACTGTCGAGAGAATCTGGCAGTTTTCTCTTTGAGTTGAAAGCTATTATGCAAGAATATTTAGACAATAAATCTTCTTCGAAATCCACCGTTGGATTATTCCAAAAATATCTTAAAGAAATTGATATCAATCAAGCCTCGTCTTTGAAAAGCACTTGGGACACTGCTTTGGGACTAGGGCTCAATAAATTAAGCAATGATTTTAATATTAGACTAAGTCATTCGGATTTCTTGGCTTCTAAGCTTAAGCCGGAAAACAAGACCCTTGCGTCAACTTTACTTTCGAAAAATAATCAACCAAGCTCAAATATTGAAGTTTCAAATTTGAAGAATAAAATCAACAACAATAAATTAGAAGTTAATAGAAATTTGGTTGAGACTTTACTAGGAGCAAACGCGATTAATGCTCTTGAGCAAATCCAAGATAAAGACTTTGTCATTAGCGATTCTGGGCTTGGGATTAATGATCTACCTAATGCTATCGAAATCCAAAGCACAGTGAAAGATGCCCAAGATAAACAAAAGCTTTTATCAAGAGTGGCTGTCGCGCAAATTAGAGTGAGTGGGACAAAAGAAGTAATTGATCCACCACTACCACCACCTCCTCCACCACCTCCTCCACCACAGCCATCTATTAACATCAGTAACTCGATATTGAATATTGTTGTTAGTTCGATCAAGCTCAATAATAATGCTTTGATTTTTGAGGAATCTCAGCCTCTCTCTGATACAAATCCTATTCATCTTGTCAATAAATCAAATAATTTTTATAGTTCTTTGAGTCAGGATCAAGCAGGTTATATCAAAATTGGCATAGGCAAATTAGCTCAAACCAACGTGGTGACAACTGTTACAGGGGCTACTATTAATGTTGCGGAAGCTACTTTCACTGATCTTGCTACAGTGACTACAACAATTACTACGGGTGATACTGTTGCGGCTAAAATTCATCCAGAAAGAACTGTAGTTAAAGACACAATTGAAAATATAGAAATTGCTACACTACCAAGGTTTCATCAAAGATACTCAGTTGTCAGTGATGATTTTCGTATCAAAGGCATTACAATCCCAAAAGGCTCTATTGTAGTCGGGACTTTGCTCTATAATAATAAGCAAGAAATCCCTGGCAATAGACAGTTCCAGTACTATCGAATTTATGACCCAAATACAGGAGCCATGATCAAAACCTTTAATCTGAAAACTTACAAAAATTCAGACTGCACTGCTAAAACTTGTTTTGATATGCAACAATTTGCGACAAACAAGTCAAATGGTCTTGGTGCAAGAATCTTTTCTGAGTTTTCTACTGAAGATTTGTTTGGTCAGCTTAATCCTATCGAAGCGAATAAAAGATGGACTCTTATGCAGAAAGACCTTGAAAGACAATCTGTAACAGGGATTTACAAAGCATCAAAAGACTGGCAGCTGAAATTATTAAAAGATCTTTCCGATCAAGATGATGTCTTGTTTGATAACTATTTTGCTAGCATTGGCAATATTGAAGAGTTAGAGCAAGTTACAACAAGTATTTTTGAGCCAATACTTGTTAATGATCAAAATGCAATAGATAAGTATAATCACATGGTGCAGAGCTTTAAGGCTTTGGTATATGCCAGAGTATCTGATGATACCGAGTCTTTGCCGGCACTCAGAAAGAAATACGAAAAAGCATATGATGATTACCAAAATTATATGCGTGCTCGTAATGAAACAACAACTATTGCAACGACATCGACAAATACTAGTTCTAGCTCATCTACTAATACCCCTAGTAACACTAACAAGGGCAATACCAATACTCCTGCTGCCAATAACGGTCCCAAAAAACCAAATAACAATGGTAACAAGAAAAAGAAATGATATAAAATATTTTAGTTGCTTGATAAACTAAAATACCCCCTATTGATTTTTTTATTTTGTTCTACTGTTTCAGCTAGTGCAAAAACTGATAACGATTTAACTGCTTGGACTTACGTGCATCTTACAATACCTTTGGGTGATGATTTTGCATTCAGGACTACAGTTAGTCCAAGATTGAAGGACAATTTGGATGAGTGGGACGTTATGCTTTTGCGTAATGTTGTAAATTACCGATATAATCAGAATCTTGAGTTTGATTTAGCCTATGATTGGTTTGCTATTTTCAATGCGCGCAATTCATCTGAAAATAGACTTTGGCAACAAGTGACATATCGTCATCAATTTAAACAAATTGAAATTGCTCATAGGATCAGAAACGAACAAAGATTTTTTAGCGATGAGGATATGATAGAGCGTATTAGATATATGCTTAGGTTTACTTATCCTTTTGGGGAAAAATATCGGCTCAAACTTGCTGATGAACTCTTTGTCAATTTGAATGATAATGCTAATAGAGATTTTGGACCTGAGCAAAATAGAGTTTATTTGGGCTGTGAGAGGATAATAAATGATAAACTCAGTGTAGAAATCGCATATCAACTGCAGCATATGTTGCAAGATGCTGATCAATTGAATCATGTTGTTGTTCTGCATTTTAATATAGGACTTTAATTTATGGCAAGTATCAAATTTTTAGGAGCGGCAGGAACTGTAACAGGTTCAAGATTTCTTGTGACCAGTAATTCAGGGCAAAGAATTTTAATTGACTGTGGTTTGTTTCAGGGACTGAAAAATTTGCGCCTAAAAAATTGGAGCAGTTTTCCTGTCGATCCCCGTGAAATAAACGCGGTGATTCTTAGTCACGCGCATGTTGATCATAGTGGATATTTACCAAAGCTTGTAAAAGAACGTTTTGATGGTTACATATATTCAACTTCAGCAACCAAAGCTCAAGCAGAGATTCTTCTGTATGATAGTGCGCATCTCAAGCAAGAGGAAGCTGATTACGCCAATAAAAAGAAATTCTCCAAACATGAACCAGCTATACCTCTTTATACGGATGAAGATGTTAGGCAGACCATGCTTAAATTCAGAACACATAAGTATAAGGAAATATTTCATGTAGGAGATTTTACGATTAAGTTTTCCAATGCGGGTCATATTCTGGGAGCTTGTTCGGTGCTTGTTGAAGTCGACCATAAAAAAATTCTTTTTTCGGGTGATATAGGTAGAGTTGATGATCAAATATTGTTTGATCCTGCTCCCGCTCCTGATGCTGATATTTTGGTTTTAGAATCCACTTATGGCAATAGATTACACCCCAAAACCAATCCTATAGAAGCTTTTAAAGATTTGATTCGTAAGGCTATTGAAGATAAGTCTGTAATCTTGATCCCCAGTTTTGCTGTCGGTAGAGCACAAAGTATTCTTTATTGTATTAATCAAGTCTTTGAACAATATCCAGACTTACGCTTGCCCGCTTATTTGAATAGCCCAATGGCAAAGTCAGTTACAGCTTTGTATGAGCATTTCGTTAGTGAGCTAAAGCTTAGCTCTTTAGAATGTAATAAAGTTTGTCATACTGCAAAAATCATTCAAAGTGTTGAAGAATCAATAGAACTTAATAAACAATCGGGTCCTATGATCATTATTTCCGCTAGTGGTATGCTTGCTGGTGGAAGAGTCTTGCATCATCTTAAGAACTTTGGCAAAGACCCAAATAATATTATAGTTTTCGCTGGCTTTCAAGCAGAAGGCACGAGGGGAGCGACTTTGCTAAGAGGTGAAAGATTAATCAAGATCCATGGTTATTACCATGAGATTCAAGCTCAAATTATGAATTTTGATTTTTTCTCTGCACATGCAGATCAAGAAGAATTAATCAATTGGGTAAAAACTATGCAAACTCCACCGAAGCAAGTTTATTTAGTTCACGGAGAACCTTTGGCGGCTGATACTTTGAGGCTTAAGCTTCAAGAAAATCTTGGGCTTAATGTTTATGTCCCACTTGACCAGGAAGAGCGTCAAATTTAGCAAAATAGTATAAAGCATCACTAGAAACAATATGCAATCTATCAAAAGCTTGTGATTTAACTTCTTGCCAGCTTGATTTTTTGACTATAATATAAAATTCCTGATTTTCTTTATCAACAATTTGATTTAATTTTTTTTGTGGGATTCTGATTGCTTGTGTTTTGCAGTAATAGTTCACGCTAGGTCTTTCAATCCCAATCAAATAAAGCTTTTGCTGCGTGGGAAACTTAGCGCAAAACTTTTTAATCCCACCCGTCAAATAAGCACCAAGAGGAACAAAGACCGTAATGATACTAGTAAGCAAAACCAAAATAACCATAGAAGTGAAATACCGAAAGCTTCTGTTGAAGCTCTGATCTTTTTTGATGAAATAAAAGATACCAATTATTAGTACAAACAGCATCCCAAAATACAATAGTTCTTTTTCAAGGTAAAAATCGATAAAGGGCACGGACCAAATATGATTTTTGAGAGGGCTTAAATAAACAACTTCGTAACTCAAAGCAATAATAGATACTAATCCAATTGCATAGGGTAAAAGTTTTTGTTGTTCTTTGATATAGTATGCAGTCAAAAATGCAAGCGGTGTGAAGCAAGGCAAAATATAGTTCAGTAATCTAGTGCTGGATAAATTATAAAATGCAATCACGCTGATAAACCAGATCAAACAAAAACTCACAGAGCTATCCAGGTTTTTTCTGTTTTTAAAACATAAATAAAAAACTGTCGGTAAAAAAATAGTCCAAGGCATGAAGCCGCCAATAAAGCCCGCCAAATAAAACCACCATGGAGAGTGATGTCCTGAGACAACAGAAGTATAGCGCTTGATATTGTGATCCCAGAAAAAAGCTTGAGTAAAAGCACCAGCACTTTTGATATGTGCAGCGACATACCATGGCAAACAAATTACCAGAAAGGTTATCACCATGAAAGCCAAATCGCTTTTTTTGAAGAAGAATTTTTTTTGTTGTAATAAGAATAGACCAATGATCAAAATTGGCAAAGCCAAAGCCACAGGACCTTTGGTGAGGACCCCGAGAGCCAAAAGAGATGCTGAAACGCCAAGCCATTTGCGTTTGAGTTTATCGTCATATACTAGAAAAAAAACTAATAATGATCCGGAGATGCAATAGTTGAGCAACATGTCAGTTATAGACATGCGGGACAGAATAAAAAATTCAATACTACTTAAAAGAATTACACAACTTATTAGTCCAAGCCCTCGACTATGTGCAAATAGATAAAGAAGAGCCAATAACGCAATGGCTGCGATTACAGAAGGCATTCTTGCAGCAAATTCGCCCTCTCCAAAAACTTGATTTGAGATGATTTGTGACCAGTAGTAAAGTACTGGTTTATCAAATCTAAATTCACCATTGAAATACGGCAAAACCAAATCATGATTTTGCAGCATTTCTCTAGCTGCTTGAGGGTAGCGAGGTTCATCAAGATCAAACAGACTATATGAACCTAGCTTAAAGCTCAAACAT
>JAJTHA010000026.1 GCA_021299565.1 Candidatus Caenarcanales bacterium | reverse complement strand
TAATGCAATAATGCAACAAATTACAAGAGCAACTAAAGGTCCTGCTTCTTGATTTATATATTCAATTATCATTTTCATACTCCTTGTTTAAGTAATTATCAACTGATTTCAATACTAAAATCGCATAAATTACCAATCTATACCCAACATACGCGATCACTGCTGAAAGAGGAATTCTGCTCCAAATCATATCATCAAGATTTGTTTTAGTCGTAAACATATTCAGTAAGTTTATTCCAAGAGGAGTCAATAAACTGAAGCCGAGTATTTTGAGTACCTCTGCTTTAAATTTAAATTCTTCAAAACTTTTCATTAAAAGAAATTTTTACATTTCACCACCTCAAAAGTAAGGGGACAAATGGTCAGCAGATGGTTAAGGACTACACCTAATTTAGCGAATGTGGTAGGATTATCTTGCATGACAATCCGTAACACACTAACTCCTTTTGTTTTGGCTGCCAGCTCACTAATCAGCCAAGCTGATGGCCTAGAAACTAATACTAAACCGCCAGCAGAAAGACCTGCAGCTGCTGCCCCTGCGACAATCACAAAAACTCAAGCAAAAAAGCCTCCAGCCGTAAAACAACTAAATGCGGTAGAAAAGAAAGCAGCAGAAAAGAAAGCAGCTGAAAACAAAATCTATACAGTTAAAAATATTGAAGAATTTCAAGAAACCCTAAAAACTCTTCGACACAATGAGCAATTTGCCATTTTACTTACTGCCGATTGGTGTGGACCTTGTCGTACACTAAAACCTAAATATGATGGCAAAACACTCACAACAATGCCACTAATAAAAGTAGATGGCAGTGATAATGAATTCCTTTCAAAACTCTTCGATTTCCTAGCAGATCCAAATTACAAAGGTAAAGCTATAAAAGGTAATGGACTTACCTCACTCGTAGAAATCAAAAAGTACATGGAGAAAGGGAAAGAACAAACAAGCAAATCAGCTGCTTTTCCGCAAATTAGAGTTCTTACGTGGGATAGAAAAAAAGTTGAATTAAACTTTGTTGGGCAAGAAAAAGATCCAAGCAAACCTATCAATAACACTGATGATATTCAGGTTATTCTTGGCATCAAAAACTAAACCAAAACCGCATCAGTAACATCAAAATCAACACCATCTATATTTAATAGATCGCCTTCTTTTGCACCGCGCGACTTGATTTCTTTAATGACTCCAAGTGCTCTTACAATATGAAACAAATGCTGCAAAGAATCAAGATTGGTCAAGTCAGTTACTTTCATCAAACGCTCTAGCTTACCGCAATGCACCGCCCAGCGAGTGGTATCAGCCGTATTCTCTTCCTCGGCAATGAAATAATAACTATCATCATTGCTAGCAGCAATAGTATCTTCGTCGATTTCAATAACTTGATCATCCGGTTCAACTGGCAGTTCATCAAAAACTTTTTCAACAAATTTCAAAAGATCACTAACACCATCACCTGTCACAGCAGAAATTGCAAATAAACCAATAAAATTTGTGTGACTAGCAATGTCATCATAGCTTTTGTTTTTTAAACCAGTATATTCTTCAAAACGTTTTGACAAAGATGCTAGCTCGTCTTCAGGATATCCTTCTATTTTGTTTAAAACAACAATTTGTTTTTTCTTAGAAAGCTTCTGACTATATTTATCTAGTTCATAGTTTATTTGAATAAAATTATTGAGAGGATCTTCTGAAACAGCCATCAAAGCCTCTTCAATATTGCTTCCCATTAAGCCCCAAACATCAACAAGATGTACAAGAAATCTTGTACGCTCCACGTGTCTCAAGAAATCAAAGCCTAATCCCTTGCCTTCTCCCGCTCCTTCAATAAGTCCAGGAATATCAGCAACAGTATAACCATTACCATCTTGCTTGCGCACAACTCCTAAATTAGGCGCGAGTGTAGTAAAAGCGTAATCAGCTATTTTCGGTTTGGCAGCACTGATTTTGGAGATCAGTGTTGATTTGCCGGCATTAGGCATACCAATAATCCCCAAGTCAGCTATTAGTTTTAATTCAAGCTCAAGTTCTCTTTCTACAGCAGCTTCACCTGGCTCACAAAAATTAGGCACACGCATTTTATTACTTTTGAAACGAGCGTTACCACGTCCCCCACGTCCACCCTGCGCGACTAAAACCTTTTGTCCAACTTCTTTTAAATCAGCAATTGTAATTTCGTTTTTGGAATCTCTAACAATAGTTCCGATCGGAACGTAGATAACAAGATCCTCTCCGCCTTTTCCTGACATGTTTTTACGAGAACCCTTGGCACCGTCTTGTGCTTTAAAAATAGACTCATAACGAAAATCAAGAAGAGTGGTCATATCAGAATCAGCTTCTATATAAACGCTACCTCCGGCTCCACCATCACCACCGTCTGGACCACCATAGGCAACGAATTTTTCTTGCAAAAACGTGCAAGCACCATTGCCGCCTTTACCACTGGCAATCTTGATTTTGACGGTATCTATAAACACAAAATTTTCTCTTTTATTAGTTTAAGCTCTTCTTCCAGGCTAGGACCTTTGATCTCTAACAAAGTCTCAATTTCTGTTTTAAACAAATCCCAGGCATCCTTAATATTGCTTCGATTTAATGAGATTATCTCACGACCCAATTCTGGATTGCCTTTGGCAAGTCTTGTCATGCCTTTGAAACCTGGTCCAATAACTTTTGCTACTTGAGGCATATTAATTGCCATATCAGCCAAGCCCAAACTCAAAAGCAAAGGCAAATGACTAACTACTGCAACAGATTTATCGTGAGTTTCTGAATCCATGATCAAAACTTTTGCGCCTAAATATTTAGTAATAATTTCCTCGAGCACAGCATTTCTGTCTGTCAAAATCCAAGTCGCTTCTTTAAACATACTTGCATCAGACGCTTCAAAACCCTTATGCTCAGTACCCGCCATTGGATGTCCACCAATAAAATTTTTCAAACCTAAATCAGTTGCTTTCTGGCAAAAAAGATGTTTTGTACTTGCAACATCAGTAATTATTGTTTTGGCAAAAGCTCTTTGTTCTTCTGAAATATGACCTTCTTGTCCAGAACGTGAAATAATTTGAGCAATTTTATCTAACTGCAAAGCTAGTTTAGATTGTTCTGCGCAAAGAAAAACCACATCACATTCAATTAGATTTTCTATTTTATAAGGTCTTTTTTGGCTTTCACTTACTGAAAATATTTCAAATTGTTCTGGGGATTGTTGTAAGCACTTTTCTATTGAGCCGCCTATTAAACCTAGACCAATTATTCCTATTTTGAGTTTTTCTTGCATTACTGCAATTTTATCATGCGACTAATGCATAAAACTTGCCTAATACTATAAAGTCATCGCGAGCCTCACGCAGTGAGGCGTGGCGATCCATAGCTAGGGATAGACTAGACTGCCACGCTGCTTCGCAGCTCGCAGTGACTTAAACTGTAAATTGATATTTTTTCTAAATAAATTTTGCTATCTCTGCACACCAAAAGGTCCAAGCTGATTCCACGAATCAGAAGAGGTATATATCTTCTCAACAGTTTGGTTATAGCTCAATTGGCTAGGATCAAGTTTTGCAACACTAGCATCAACAGTAGCTTCGTATTGCATTTGTTTCATTGATTTAATTCCATCAAACAAAGACCACAATCCCGCCAAAGGAAAAATTAATTTTGGAATAAAACTATTACCCAACATAGGCAATACTGATAAAGGTCCACCAAGATTCATTTGTGCTGAAATTTGTCCAGCAGTCAGTCCACCAAAAGTCTGTACCCCAAGTTTTTTAGCTTGAGCCGATTCAACACTTGTTTGTGCATTGTCAAAGAATGGCATACGTCCTTGCAAAGCTCCTTGGTTAATATTATTAGTCATGGAACTCATGACATCACCAAATCGCATGCCCAAGACCCCTCCTTGACCGACATTCGGGTTCATCATACTTTGTGTACTTGAATCCAAGAACGAGGTTCCGAAGTTACCTGCAAATGAATATGGACTAGCTTGTGTATCGAACATAATTTTAATTTCTCCTGTTTATAAATTCCTTGTAATTGTTGAGTTAAGATTTTCTTGCATACTATCAAGCATCTTAATCACTTTCATTTCAGCCTTAACTGCTGTATTCATCTGCACCATATCAGACATGTTTTTGACAATTGAAACATTTGAAGACTCTAAATAGCCTTGCATTATTTCAGTTTGTCCATTTAATGGTCCGATATTTGCATCAGCTATTTTGCCAACAGCATCAGTTGCTAAAAATAAATTATCACCAAGATCTATAAGACCATCAGGATTTGTGAAATTGACTACACTCAATTTGCCAATAAGCTGACCAGAATCCGTTCTCAACATTCCATCATCTTCGAGAAGTACCGTAGCTCCAATAGGGATAAAGGTTTTAGAAGAATTGACTCCAACATCAAAATCACTAGTAACCTCACCAGAACTTGCATCATAAGATTGAGCGATAAACTCTGCATCTGGATTGTTAACTACCACAGGATAACCTTGCGAAGACACGAGCTCACCATTTGGTCCAATAGAAAAAGCACCATCTCTTGTATAAGCCATAGTGCCGTCTGGTAACTGCACTTCAAAAAAACCTTTACCTTGTAATGAAAAATCTAATTCACGATTTGTCTTCTTAGCTACGCCGTCATCTTGCATACGACGCTTTATGGCTTTTAGTCCATTAACAGTCTCATGAAAAGTTACTTCTTTGGATTTATAACCTGTAGTAAAAATGTTGTTGATGTCATTAACAGCATCGCCCATGTTGTCCATCTGGCGATTAATTGTTCCCATTGTTTGATATGAGTATTGGTTATACATCTAATTAAACGTTCCTTCCATATGCTTCAAGCATAGCTTTGTCAACACTTAGTTCCATAGAAAGCACTCCCTGAACGGTGTCTATATGTCTTTTGACTTGCATTAATTTCACTATATTTTCTTGTAAATCTACGTTTGAAGCTTCTAATCTTCCTTGCAAAACAAAAGCTATATCTCCAGGACCTTTTGATTTGTAGTCAACAGCGATCTTTCCAACTTTGACTCCATCAGCTCTAACAAAACCTTTTTTGTCGATATCAATTTCTTCACCAGCAATAATATGATCAGCTACTGACTTTTCAGGATTCTGATCTAGAACAACTAATTCTCTTCCCTGTACATCAACTATTTTTTTGTTTTGATCCACGTGAAATTGACCATCTCTTGATCTAACAGGACCTTCTTCGCCTTCAACTAAAAAGAAAGCGTCTTCTTTGGACAGAGCTAAATCTAGCTTTTGATTTGTAGAAGTAAAAGAACCTTGGCTTTCATCTCTAAAAACTTCTTTAAGTGTGTCTGAAAATAATACCGAATCTGCGTGTACTGATTTGTAGGCCACAGTATTGACATTCTCCATATTCGTTTGGATAATACCAATTCGTCTGATACTTTGATTCATCGCATCATATAAAGAATTAACATTTGGATTATATAAATCAGCCATATATGGGTATAAGGTACTCTATAAACGTTATTAAATGGTTAAGAAGATAACGAATTCAATGGACATTACAAGTTTTTTAATCGCTGGTCTAAAGGCTGATCCTGAAAACTTTGGATTCATCATTGAGGATTTATTTGATGAATTAGTTAAACAAGAAATTATCGATGCCGCAATTGCAATAAGCGAACTAGGTAAACAAAATTTTTCAAGTCACAAATCACCAATAAATGATCTGGAACTGCTTCAGAATTTTGAAATTAAATCGTGGGGAAAATTATATGTGGAGAACTGCAAAGATAAAGCCATTGTTCAACAAATTGCCGATCAATTAGCAATTTTCATTACAGCTTCACAAATTAACCAGCAATATTTTCTTGTCAAAGATTTAGGTTCAGAGATCAGAAAAACTCTCAAGCCAGATCTTGCCTTATCCAAAATCTACAATAATTTGAGGAATTTTTTGGATATCGACGAAATATATTTTTTCAAAAAATTAGTCAACACCGAAGAACCTGATGACCAACTTTTTAAAGGTTATCAAATGATTTTCAAAAACGGTGAAACCAATGATACTGAAGAATTCAACCAAATAGTTCAGGCACAAGAAATCAAAGAACTAAAATTCATCAATCCAAGCAAGCACGGACAAATTTTTTATTCAAAAGTCAGAGGAAGAGAATGGGGAATTATGGTTGCTTGCAAAAACAACTCTTGGTTAGATAATGAAACTGAAATTGTCAAATTCTTTGCTGAAGAAATGGCAACTGTATTTAGCCAGCATGAATTACACTCAGAAAGCCTCACCACGGCACAAAGAGAGTTCTTGCTAAACCAAATAACTACAAAAATCAGAGAATCTCTAGCGCTTGATCAGATCACTGATACTGCTGTTCAAGAAATTGCACAAGTAATGGGTGTTGAGACTTGTGGCTTAATTATCCTGGATCGTAAGATGCGAGGTAGTCTTGGGCACAGGGTTTGGTCAATAGATCCAGAATCACATAAAAAAACTATCGAAATCTTGTACCAAACTATTGGCACGGAATTACAACCGGATTGGCATAGTCCAACTGTACAAAAAAACTTTTTTGAAATAAAACAAAATAAAAATCTTGATTTCTTAGAGAAGCATAAAGTTAAAGCATTGATGACAACTGGCTTATTTAACGATCTCAATAAAGAACTTGTAGGAATAATGTTGGTTGGATTTTTTGATCAAAATCGCAATTGGAGTTATGACGAGCAGCTTTTGCTAGAAGGCGCTTGTAAACAGCTTGAAATAGCTCTTACTCAAGCAGCAATTTATCAAGAAGCGCAACAAACCAAAAGACAAATGGCGTTATTACATAAGTTATCTAATGATATTAGAGATAGTCTTGATGTCTCTATCGTTTTAGGTCAGATAGCGAAAGGTATAGGAGAAGTTTTAGGACTAAATAGATGCTTCGTTAGAAGAATATCTGATAAAGGAGAGATACTCAAAACAGATGAGGAATTTACGTCTAGAAACTTTATCAAAAGCTCTGATATGATTTTTGACTTTGAAAAAAAATGGATCAAATCTCTTCTTGCATCTAATAACGCTGAAGTCTTAAATTTAACTTCACTAGAAGATAAAATAGATGACCCGAAAATTCTTAGTATCATAAATGCCGTCAAGCTCAAAAGCATACTAGCAGTGCCACTAATAGCAAGAGGTAAATTATTGGGCACTATTAATGTACATCAATGTGATAGAGAGAGAACTTTTTTAGCTGAAGAGATAGAATTTATCTATAGAGTAAGTTCTGAAGCGGCAATTGCTCTTGAACATGCTGCACTTTTTGACACAATTAATAAATTCAATAAAATCGATGCTGACACAGGCTTGTACAATAAAAAATATTTTAGACAAGTAGCAGAGCAAGAAATTGCAAAATGCAGCAATAAAGGCAAACCAATTAGCTACATGCTAATTGACATGGACTTCTTAAAAGACATTAATGATGATAAACAGCATGGGGGTCACCATGCTGGCGACGAGGCAATCCAAATATTATCGAAAGTGCTATCTAATACAGTCAGACAAACACCAGTAGATGAAGTACACAGAAGAGTATCGGATGTTGTAGGTAGATTTGGAGGAGATGAATTCATGATCTTGCTGCCCAACACCAGCCTTGAAGATGCTATCAAAGTTGCTGAAAGAATCATGTCAAATCTCAAAAAAGCAAAACATAGTAGTTGGCCAAAACCACTATCATGTTCGATAGGAATCTCTGCCTCACCTAATCAAAGCTATGATTACGAACTATTAAAAAATACGGCGGATAAGGCTTTGTATTTATCAAAAGACAAAGGACGCAATGCTATATCTAGTACTTTAGAGTTACAATAGTTGCATGCGTGAATCAAAACCAGAGTTTAAATCTAATATGAAATTTGAAGGTGGTGGCAATATAGCTATTATCGTCGCTAAGTGGAATGCGAACTTTAATGAAGAAATGTTTTTATCAGTAAAAGATACTCTTAAAACATCTGGCATCAAAGAATCTGACATATCAAGATTTGAAGTTCCTGGTGCTTTCGAAATGCCGCTTATTTGTATGCATTTGGCTGCTAGCGAGTCGTATGATGCAATTATTTGTTTAGGTACCATTATCAAAGGCGATACCTATCATTTTGAAATTGTTGCAAACGAGTCAGCTAGAGGAATTATGGACATCATGCTCAGTTCAGGCATTCCAATTATAAATGGTATTCTTGCTTGCAACACTAGTGAGGAAGCGGAGATTAGGGCTTCTCGTCAAAAAGAAAATAAAGGGCGAGAGCTTGCACTTAGTTGCCTTGAAACATTGAAAACTATTGATTTGATTTAAAGTTTAGTTAGTGAAGATGTTTCGTAACCTAACTCTGGGGTTTCCAAAGATGTGCAAGTATATTTATCACCAACGTCAAATTCACAATCACTAATTCTTTGAGCCAAGAAAAGTCCAGAACCAGCAATTGAAGATCTCGATTTTTTAATTAAAAGGTAATAAGTTTTAGAACCGTTAACGAAATTTCTAGTAAAAACCAAAAATGAATTTACCACTAAACCCATTCCAGCAGTGACGATATTATCGTCTTGATCTAATAAACGAAAACTAAATGCTGTTACCTTATTACTAGAATTAGCAGTCGAAGATGCATCAACAATTTCAAAAGTTAAGACCTCTCCAGAACCATTATCGTATAAAGACCACTCGCCAATCATTTCGGAATCTGTTATACCGGCTCCCTTTGTCTTTTTATTTAAGTCTTTTGTAAACGAAAAGTACTTCTCCTTAGCAATAACCGACGAATCAAACTTTCTCATTAGATTGTTACCATGGGAAAGACTCAAATTACTATTTGCGAAAACTCCGCTATGTGATAGGACAAAAGCCAAAAGCATTAAAATTTTGTGATTATTCATGATAATAAGCTTACTATGGCGGGGATTATTTTGTCAAGATTTATTTACGACAAAAATTCTCTAAACAAATAATCGCTATCATGTGGTCCAGGACTAGCTTCCGGATGATATTGTACCGAAAATACATCCTTGCGATTCTTCAAACGTATACCCGCAATAGTATTATCGTTGATATTCAAATGGGTTACTTCGAGATTATCCGGCAAATCATCAAAACTAACCGCAAAACCGTGATTATGAGAAGCTATTTCTATTTTGCCAGTAACTAAATTTTTGATTGGCTGATTTGCTCCTCTGTGACCAAATTTAAGTTTATAAGTTTTAGCACCAGAAGCTAAAGCCAGTAATTGATGCCCCAAACAAATACCAAAAATTGGCTTATGAAATCTCTCAACTAAAGTTTTAATTGTAGTTATTGCATATGTCACGGCTGCAGGGTCTCCTGGACCGTTACTAAGAAAAACTGCATCAGGATTGCGTTTCAAAATATATTCAGCAGGAGTATTAGCTGGTACGACTTCAACTTCTGCGCCGTGATATATCAATCTATCTAAAATAGTGGTTTTGATACCAAAATCAAAAGCGATAACGGAGAATTTGTTTTTTGCTTTAAAGCCAGGATTAAGCTCCAACATGGCTTTTGAAGGCTTTGCCATATAAGGCTCTTGACAAGTGACTCTTGAAGCAAGGTCTAAACCCGTCATTGACTCATATTGATTGATTCTAGTCAAAAGTTCATCAACACTAGACTTTTCATCAGTGGTGATGAGTGCTTTCATCGCACCTTTATCTCTAATATGCTTAGTGATTGCTCTTGTATCAACTTCATAAATTGCCGCCAAACTATTCTTTACGAGAAAATCATTTAAAGATTCTGTCGCACGATAATTTGAATATGCCTCAGTATAATTTTTTAGAACAATTCCTTTTGCTTTGACATTAGATGCTTCAAGATCATTATCATTGCATCCATAATTGCCAATCTCAGGATAGGTAAAAGTTATGATCTGACCTGCATAACTTGGATCAGTTATTGTTTCTTGATAACCTGTCATGGCTGTGTTGAAAACCAATTCACCGATGGTATCTAATTTGGCTCCTAAGTGCTTACCTTTGAACTCTCTACCGTCTTCTAAAACTAGTCTTGCCATCAAAATTTAATTATAAACGATTACGATCTATGGCAGCCCTTGCGAGCTCAATATTAATTTTATCGAGGATTTCTACTCTGCCTAGAATACCCTTGGGGACAATAAATTTAGGTAAACCACCTTCATTCTTTTTGTCATATTTAAATGCGGACATTAAAGTTTCAGTTTTAATATCATCAGGAATTTTATACTCCATTTCCAAAGTTTTCAACAATTCAATTACTTTGCGAGTCATCTCGGATCTGAAAACCGCTAATTCTTCTGCGAGATAACAGGCGCAAACCAAACCTATCGCAACTGCTTGTCCATGAGAATATCTTTTATACTTAGTAACTTCTTCTAATGCATGAGCAAAAGTATGCCCCAAATTCAAATGCGCACGAATGCCTTTCTCTGTTTCATCTTTGCCCACTATTCCTGATTTAATCAATAAACAATGGTAAATCACTTGATTCAAAACCAAAGGATCTCTATCTGCAATTGCATCAGCGTTAGCTGAGACAAAATTAAAAAAGCTATCGCCGAGTTCAGTATCCCATTTTTCACCAAGTAATGTATATTTCACGACTTCTCCCAAACCGCTTTTATACTCAGCATCTGACAAAGATGATAAATTAGCAACATCAATATGAACCATATGAGGCTGATAAAAACTGCCGATTAGATTTTTTCCTTCTGGTACATTTATGGCTGTTTTACCACCAACAGAAGAATCAACCATAGACAATAAAGTTGTTGGTATTTGCACATAATTAATACCACGATAATAAGTTGAGGCGGCGAAACCAACTATATCACCAACAACTCCTCCACCTAAAGCAATTAGTGTGTCTTTGCGCTCAAAATTTAAAGTCAATAATCTTTGCAAAATCAATTGGTAATTCAAGAAGTTCTTTGCATCTTCTCCATCAGGAATTTTCATGACATTTACATTGAAATCATCATTGCTTAATTTCTCTACTATTGTTGCCAGAAAGTGCTTGGCTACAGGCTCTTGCGTCACTATCAAAACTTGCTTGCCTGGATTAATAGAACTAATGTTAAGCCTATCAAGCTCTTTAAAATAAATATTGTAAGAAAAATTTGATCTATGAATAGTTACATGTTGTTCTTGAAATCTAGGTCTTTGCAAACCTAGAACTTCCATGATTTCAATGCCGATATTATTTATAGATTTATTGGTGGTATCAATCTGAAAATCACTATCATAATAAAAGTCTTTTCTTTCTGCCCAAAGCTTCTCTAGGACAGCCAATTGATCCTTGGAATCATTAAGAAGTGGTCTATTTCTGCGTCTTTTGATTCGACTAAATAGATCATTTGGCTCTGCCACTAAAGCAATAAGTATTGAATTTTGCTTCAGCATATTTCTGTTTTCTGCGTTAACAACAGCACCACCGCCTAGAGAAATCACTTGATCATCTTTCGCGCAAATCTCATTGATGATATTTGTTTCTGCTTCACGGAAATAATTTTCTCCCTTAGTTTCAAAAATCTGACTAACAGTCAATCCTTCTTTGTTTTCAATTAGAAGGTCAGTATCAATAAATTTTTTGCGCAATTGACTTGCCAAGAATTTACCCACGGTGGATTTCCCTGAACCCATTAAGCCTGTAAGAGCAATGTTGTTTTTACCGTTCTTTAACATTTCTTAAAAATGAATTGTACTACACCACTAAGTGGATTTTAGTTTTTTTTACTAAAGAGTAATCATTAGATGACCGATAGATCTAGATGAACTAGTAAAGGAGTCACCCATGGTCAATCTCAACACACAAAAAGCCCTATTTTCAATTGGTCTAAGCGCATTTGGTAAGCTTGGAACTGTACTAAAGAATACAGATTATCTACCTCAAAAACCTATCTATTTTTTAAGCCTACTCAAACTTGCCTACAGCAAACAAAAATCTAATCAAGGGTTTGTCGATGAGCTACTCAAAGACCAGGCTCTTAAACTCAAACTTCTAACTCTTTCTGGCTCACAAAACCTTACTGCAAACGCGAGTAAAAACGACTTTGTTACTGCTGTTCATAATTTAGAGAACAACTTGATTGAGAACATGATTGAACTAGAGTTGGTGAATAAATACACTAATGCGATAGGGAGCAGATTGACAGAGTCCAAACAAAGAAATTGGAAAAGATGCATCAAATCTGCTGTTATTGCAAAAGCTGTCTCACAGTGGGTTAATTATGAAAGTCCTGAAATTGCTTTCATGAGTGCTTTATTGCAAGATTTACCTGAAGCAGTTTTGTCGATTAATGATACTAGTTCTTCAATTTTGGTTGATCAAAAAATCGCGAATGGTGTTGGTAAAAAAGAAGCTCAAATATCCGTACTTGGATACGATGCAGCTGAATTAGGCTCAAAACTTTTCAAATACTATACTATGCCAGCAGAAATGGTTGATCTAGTACAAAATGATTTTGATGCAACTAGAGTAAAAAGCAAAAACATGAAATTGTGTCAGATTGTAGCTTTTTCAAGTTATATTGCAAATTGTTTTTCTGATAAATCACAAAGTCCGTCAAGCATTTGGGGACAAGCCCAAAAATCAATGCAAGATTTGGGGCTAGAAGTCAGCCTTGAACAATGGGGCAATAAAATTAGCTTATTGTTTGTGAAAACCTTAGAGTTTGAAATGTCAGTGAAATAGTATCTGATTCATTTCGCATTATGTCATTGCGAGCGTAGCGAAGCAATCCCCCTCGGCAAATACCGAACGAGATCGCCACGCCTCCTTCGGAGGCTCGCGATGACGTCAACTATCTACCACAAATATTTTTGAATTGACATTGTTCACAATGCTGAGTATCAGTGGTCATGGCGAAATCATGATCTTTAACTCGCGACATCATTGATCGTATCTCTAGTTTGAGAAGATCTAGGTCTTGCTCCGATACTGCAATAGGCACGCGAACAAATTTATCCTGCTCAGGCTCAAGGAAATCAATTTCACCCTCAATCATGCGGTATTTAAAGCTAGAATTGGCTTTAGCTAAATCACAAAGGAGTTGATAAAAAACAATTTGCCTATGATAGTCTCCACCAAATTTAGCTTTGCTTTTGCCTTTGGCAGCTTTACCTGTTTTGTAATCTATGACTCGTACTTGAGTTTCTGATTTAATCTCAATTTTGTCTAATTTACCTGTTAATTTTGTCCCCTCAAAATTCACACCCTTATTTGAAAAATCATATTCAAGCAAATTATCATAGCTAAAAGTATCAAAATATCTATCGAAATATTCTTGTATAATTCTCCTGCCATTACTTGAGACTAAAGCAAACTCACTTTCTGTCAGTCTATCTCTTCTCAGTCTTTCTTCAAAATTGTCCAAAGCCACTTTTATTGCTAATTCTTTATTCTGACTTTGTTTTTTACTAAAATGGTCGAATAAAGCTCCATGTACAGCACTTCCCAAACAACCATGAAGATTTTTGGCAGCAGGAACTCTCAAAAGGTTTTGATAGAAAAATTTGCGAGGACAAGCAATAAAATTATTCAAATGCGTCACTGACAGCTGGTAATGCTCCAAAAGACTGTCTATAAAAGCCTTTTCCAAATCCAACGAATCATCTGTTTTAGTTTCAAAACGTTTAAGGCTAAATTCAACAATGTCTTCTTGATTGATTTTTATTTGATTATGATGCAGCAAATGATTTTCAGCACTAAGTAACTCAGTTACAAAAATAGAAGGAACATCATCTTTGCCATCATCTTTTTTAAGTCGATAATAAATATAAGCTTGATCTTTTGCTCTCGTCAAAGCTACATAAAACAGCCTTCTTTCATCTTCATTCAAGTCTACTGACTTAATTGCCTCGCTGACTTGTAAGTTTGGAGGTAGCTTTATGTTTTGTTTTTTTGAATTATTACCCCAGAGTTTATCATTACAGTCGTAGACAAAAACATGTTCAAATTCTAAACCTTTAGACTTGTGAGCCGTCATTATATTAACAGCATTGATATTTGCATAAATCTTACTCGCTTCAATGCTTAAATCGTTGTTGTCTAATAGTTCTATATATTTGATAAAATCTCCAAGCTTTAATTCTTTAATATGAGAGCTATCAAAGGTCTTGAAAATAACATTAGAATTAGAGCTAAGTTTCTCTATCTCTCTAAAAAGTGCTTCTAAATTAGCAATGGCTTCTATTCTAGATTTCTGCTTAAGAATAAATTGCAGATAGCCAAACTCTTTGGCGATCTGCTCCACCAAGTCTACAACTCTGTAATTGACAGCTTTTTGATTAAACTCGATTATTTTTGCTATAAATTCAGAAAACAATGGCTCTCGCAATAAATACTCTGTAATCGTTTCTTCACTTTTATTTGATCTATATTTACTCTGAGTCCGATAAATATCTAGGTAACTAATATTTTTATCTCTAAACTCTTTAGATTCAAAAACAAAGCTATAGTTCAATAAATTAAATAATAAATATTGATTTGAAGCCAAGTTGGAAATAACTTTTAGTAAGTCCAAAAATTGAGAAATATAAATATCGTCAAAAATATTTGAGCTCAAATGAGCTTGGCAAGGGATCCGCATAAGCTCCAGTGCTCTTTTCACCTCTAGTATATTTTTGTTTTCTCTTACTAATACAGCGATCTGGTTAGATGGAATCTGATTGGTTAATTCTTTAATGCGATTAGTTATTGCATAAAGCTCCGTCGTTTTATCCTGACAGCTATTGATTTCTACTGGTGATAGTTGGGAGTCAGACTTTGCTGCAAAAAGTTTTTTGGTGATTTTGACGATTTTACTAATTCGACTTGAATTGTATTCAATCAATTTATAGGATAAATCCAAAATCTGTTGGGTGCTTCTATAGTTGGTTTCAAGCACTATACTCGTAAGATGTTCTTGATATTTGTTGTAAAAATAAATAATATTTTCTACTGAAGCGCCCTGAAAACGATAAATAGCTTGATCATCATCTCCGACCACAAAAATATTTGAATTTGATCCATAAAAAGCTGTCAGCAACTCTAATATACGATTTTGAGATCCATTGGTATCTTGATATTCATCTACCAAAATATATTGAAATTTCTCTTGATATTCAGCTAACAATTCTCTATCATTTTCAAATTGTTTGATAACCCTTAGTATCATATCTTCAAAGTCATATAGTTTTAGAGATTTAAGTTTCTCTTGATACCTTTGATAGACTTTGACTAATTCTTTTTGTCTCGGTATGTTTTTGATTTGATCTTCATAAAAATCTTTTACGAAATTTTTGAAATCGTTTGGTTTAATCGATTGTTTACAATTGTCTTCAAAAAGCTTAATCAAAGCATCACCAGGACCAGCTTTCAACGCCGAGAGAAAATCAGCACAATGTGATTCTTTAATAGTTTTTCCATGGATATGAACAAATTCATCCAATAAATTCTGATTTGATTCAATAAATTTTTCACATGAATCAATTAATGACTCTATATCTTCAGGCTTGATTGATTCTCGTTTGAAATTTTGCACCAATCTCATCAAATCTTTTCGATAAAAATGTGGATCACCAAAAGGTTTGATAGAGCTATCGGGCTCAAGCTCATCAATAATTTGCTCAAATAAATGTATTTTCTCAAGATCGCTAATTGCGTTAATGTGAGAAAACTTATCAGGGTTGGATTTGATCACATCATTGCAAAAAGAATGGAAAGTGAAAATCCCCACATAGTAGGCTTGATTACCAATAAACTCAAGTAATCTATTGCGCATCGCTGATACCCCAGACTCAGTGAAGGTCAAACACAAAATATTTGAAGGTCTGACCTGACTATCTTCATGCCTTAATATATTTGCGATCCTAAGAGCAAGGATTTGTGTTTTACCGGTACCAGGACCAGCAAGCACAATTACAGGACCTTCAATAGTATTAACTGCCTGTTTTTGAGCAGGATTTAAATTATCATAAGCACTCTGGAAACTATCTTTGGATTTGAGATCAGTTGCCACAAAAAATTACTATTTTTTAGCTTCTTCTTTGTCTTTCTTCTCTTTTTCTACAGTAGGAACATTGGCTGCATCTACAGTTGCAGTTTCAACAGGCTCAAGCATGTGATCTTTACGCTTAGTCTCTGCTTTACAGATGATCTCAGACTCAGGATCCATAATTTCTATCTCTTCTCTATTGATATTTAGATCAGCAAAAGTGATATGGTCATCTGCTTTTTCTAATTTACTGATATCAACTTCAATAAAGTAAGGTATGTGTCTAGGGAAACATCTAATGTGCGCTTCTTTGTGAACTGCAACGAAATCTGCACCTAATTTAACTGCTTGAGAGTCACCAACAAACTTGATTGCAACTTTCATGTTTACTTTGTGACCACGCTTAACTTTATAAAACTCAATGTTCATAACAGCTCTAGTTAAACTATCTTTTTGAACATTTTTGATCAAGGCTTCTTCTTCAGTACCATCTGAATTCTGCAAGAACATCAAGTGAGAGTAGTCCTCAAACGATACTCTTGAAAACTCTTTTGCAGAAAGCTGTATGTTTTTGGCCTCAATTTCAGGACCATAAACTGTTGCAGGTATAAAGCCCGCTCTTCTGAGGGCTCTAGGTTTGCTGTTTTTTTCTCTAGGACTAACTGGTAAATGTACTGCCATGATTAAGTCGCTTATTCTAGCAACTTGTTAGTTCTGAAATCAGGTTTTGCTCTTGAGATCAGGATTTTTCAAGCTTTTTTAAGCTTTACAATTGTATGACGGATTTGCTATAGTTGTAAATACAATGGTGATTCAGAAAATGATGGATAGACTTGGGCTTGGTGGAACTGCCAAAAAAGCTGCGGCCGAGGAAAGCACTGAAGACAAAGCAACAATTGCTGCAAAAGACGCCGAAAATGAATCTGTGTCTTCTCTTGCTGCTAAAGCAGGCGCTATTGCTGACTCAAATAGGGCTAATGGCGAAGATCTAGCGACAAAAGATGCTGATAATGCTGAGAATAAAACAGATACAGCTGATAATAAAACTGAAGAAGCCAAAGAAGAAACAGAAAAAGAAGAAGGCGAGGGGAAAAAATCCAGCGGCTTCGCTACAGCGATGAAATGGATATTGGGTTTGGCTGGAGTTGGAGTTGTCATATATATCGCAAAAGCGATGTTTTTCTCCAAAAAATAGACTTTTTGAATTAGGTGATCAGCTATAGAACCTAGTTTCTATCACTGTTTTATTGTGGACTAGTACTTTTAATGAGTATAGGTCCTGTATCATTTACCAATAATCTGATTCAATCACAGTCAAGTTTTGCCGCTCAGTCACAAAGTGCAGCTACTGAAAACAATCCTAATGCTCAAATCAAAAGCTCTGAAACCCGCAAGATTGAAAAAGAAAGTTTTTGGGACAATTTAGTAAACAAAACCAAGCAAAGTGAAATAGTTACTAGACCAACTGAAACACAAATGATGGTTAGACTCGCTGACATAAAACTCAAAGGCAAAATGCTTATTGATCATCCTATGCCAGAAGCAGTTAAAAGCTATATCAAAGATGTAAAAGATTTTTTGAATGATGCTCGAGAGCATGGATATAAAGCAAATTTTGATGAAGAAAGATTTCAGAAAATTGACATAGTAGATGAGCATCTTGATGAAATGGCACATGATTTAATTAGTGGGCAAAAACCACAATTGGATTTGGTGAATTCACTTGGTAGACTGCAGGGATTGCTTATAGATATTTTCGTATAACTTTTCCGCCTGCGGCGGTTGTCACTGCGTGACCGCTTTTTCAAGTGTTTATGCTAAAATT
>JAJTHA010000129.1 GCA_021299565.1 Candidatus Caenarcanales bacterium | reverse complement strand
TTAAACACAAGCCCATGACCTGGTTTTACGCACATCAGTAATTACTTCAATGCCGTCTTTGGTTACCAAAACCTCATGCTCAAAATGCGCAGAAGCTTTACGATCAGCAGTGGTGATGGTCCAACCATCTCTATGTTTGATTACTCCAGAGACTCCTAAATTAAACATCGGCTCAATGGCAAGCACCATGCCTTCTTTGATTTCTGTGTCTGGAGCAGCATTATAGTAATCAGCAAAATTTGGTATAAACGGCTCACAGTGATACTTTGGACCAACTCCGTGTCCACCAAACTCTCTAACATTACCATAGCGGTTTGGTTTAGCGACTGATTCTATCGCTTTTGCGATATCGCTAATATAGCCGCCAACTTTGATAGCATTTATACCAGCCCAAAGTCCCTCGTTGGTATGAGTCAATAGCCGTGCGGCTTTGGGGCTTACTTGACCACAAGGAAAAGTAAAAGCGTTGTCGCCCACATAATCAAAATCTTGGTTATTGAATTTTTCTTTGATGGTAACACCAACATCGATACTGACTATATCGCCTTCTACAAGCGCTTTTGAGCTAGGAATGCCGTGCACGATGTTTTCATTAATTGAGATACAAAGAGTATTTGGAAAACCATAATAGCCTTTAAAAGTTGGAATATGTCCCTGGGCTCTGATCCAGGTTTCAGCCGCTTCATCTAATTCTAGTGAGGTGATTCCTGGTTTAATCATGTCACCAACTAGGTGCAAAACCTCGCCAGCCAATCTGCCCGCCTCTCTAATAAGGTCGTATTGGCTTGGTTCGAAAATGCAGATTGGATTTTGTCCCATGTGATTTCTATATTATTCCACTTTTAATCTATCAAAAGCGCAAAAAATGACATAGGTATGTCGTTTTTGCTAAGATATTTACTTATGCCAAATATCAAATCAGCAAAAAAACGCGTAAAAACTTCAAAAAGAAATACAGAGCGTAATACTTCTCAAAAATCGGCCATGAGAACTGCAATTAGAGCGGTTAGAGATTTGGTTGCAAATGGCGACAAAAAAGATGCTGAAGTAAAAATGCCAGCTGCTTATAGTTTGATTGACAAAGCTGTTAAGCGTAATGTTATTCACAAAAACGCTGCTGCAAGACTTAAGTCTAGACTTGCTGCTAGATTGAAATAAGTTTATTTTTCCTGAATTAGAGAATCGAAGTATTCAAGCAAGGATATCCATTGATTTGGTGAGCATGGCTTAGCGATTCTGATTGGGTTATCGCTGTTATTTAAAGGAATTATTTGATTTTTCTGTTCTATAAAATTCCCACTTTCATCTATTTTTGTTGGTGCTTCAACTAGGCTGCCAGAATAGTGAGCCAAAAGATATGGCGGCAAATCTGAAGCCTCAACCAGCAGATCTTGTGTGCCATTGATAATATTTCGGTATTTATCGACATTTGATTTAGTGGATGTATAGATGTGATTGTCCACGTCATTTTTTCTGTGCATTTGTCCATCACTAATAATTAGCATAGGCGGCTCTTTTGCAAGATCAACACCTTTGTTTCTTTGATCTTCTAGCCAAGCAGCAAATTTATTGGGATTAGGAAAAGTCTTCACTGTGGGGTCTGACTCTGCTTTTATGACATTCATCATACTTTTTAAGCTGTCAGTGACAATTGCCTCATCATCGAGTAGAACTATTTGCTTTGGGATATTATTTGACATGGAGATAAGTCTAGCAACTTTAAAAAATATCTGCTTATTAATTAGAGCCAAGTTGATAAACTAGATAAGATGGAAATTTTAAATGAATTTTATAGTAATTGTTTAATAATCAACGAAGCGGCAAGCAAAGCTAAAAAGCAAGCACTCCAATATAGCTTTAAAGCTGATGAATTAAATAAAATAAACGACACTAAGATTGACGCAGATACTATAACTAACAAGCTTATGCATGCATCAGAGCCTAGTCCCGCTCTAGATGCGTTTAGGGATTTGTTTCAGGCTTTAGATGCTTTGATTCAGGTGAGATCCCTGCATGATAACAGCTATGAATCAACTGATAATGAGCCCAAAGATGTTTTCGCACCTCGTTTAAAGTCGCGCATTAAGGAGCTTGTCAATTTGACAGCAAAAATAATTGCAAAGTTTGATCAGAGAGCCCAAGATGCATTTAAAACTTTTCTTCAAAACTTCGACACTTTGTCTATGCAAAAAACTACAACAGCAGAGTTTGAAGATAAATTGTGTTTTCAGAACATACTAGTGGGCGAAAAAACTCCTAGATCGCCTTTTCCATTTACTGAGGATTTATTAAAGGCAAAACCGGAAGCTAGAGTGTTCGAGCAAAAAGCATAGAGCGCAAGAACGACATATTGATGTCGTTTTTGCTAACCCGGAGATCTTGAATTGCTTACTATTTGAATCTAACAGTTTTCATTGAAAGCGCGGCAAGGACATCAACATGTCCTTGCCGCTCACCCCCGTCCCAAAATCTTAGATTTTAATGCTAGAAGTCAAAGCCCACGGCATCACCATAAAAACAAACCCCACCCGAGGGGGTGGGGTTTGTTTTTATAATGGTGGACCCGGAGGGATTTGAACCCCCGACCTCCTCGGTGCAAACGAGGCGCTCTACCAACTAAGCTACGAGCCCATTTCTTTCACCCCTTTAAAATCACACGATACTTTTTGGTATGTGGATCCTAACGTCGCCCCTTCGGGGCTCCTCAGGATGACGACAGCTAAACTGTCTTCATGAGATCTCAAGAATTTTAGCACAAAAATAAAAAGCCACGCTTTTGGGGCGTGGCTTTTATCATGAAATTTAGTTTTAGTTTTAGAAACCGCCACCAGGCATACCAGCAGGAGCTGGAGCCGAATTAGCTTCTCTAATTTCAACAACAATTGCATCAGTCAGAAGTATTTGACCAGCTACTGATACAGCGTTTTGAAGCGCAGTACGACTAACTTTTACTGGATCTACGATACCAGCATCAAACATATCTACATACTGACCGACAGCAGCGTTGAAACCAACATTTTCTTTTTCAGCAAGTACTCTTTCGATTACTACTTCACCAGAAAAACCAGCGTTGTTTGCAATCTGCATGCAAGGCTTACGAAGTGCTTGGACAATGATTTCTGCGCCAAGTCTCTCTTCACCTTCAAACTCACTAAGTCTAGCTTCAAGCTTCTTAGATGCTTTTACTTGAGTAGTGCCGCCTCCAGGAATAATTCCTTCTTCAACAGCTGCTCTAGTTGCGTTAAGTGCATCCTCTAGTCTAAGTTTTTTGTCTTTAAGTTCAGGTTCAGTAGCAGCACCAACTTTGATTACAGCAACTCCACCAGACAATTTAGCTTTGCGCTCTTGTAATTTCTCTCTATCGTATTCAGAATCAGTATCTTCCATCTGTCTATCGATTTGAGCGATACGAGCTTTGACTTGTTCTTTGGTGTTGTCGTTAGCAACAATGATAGTTCTATCTTTGCTGATTACTACTTTACGAGCTTGACCCAAACTATCAAGCTTGAGAGTTTCAAGTTTGATATCAAGATCATCAGAAACAACTTTCGCGTCAGTCAAAACAGCAATATCTTGAAGCATCGCTTTACGTCTGTCACCAAAGCCAGGTGCTTTGATAGCACAAGCTCTGATTACTTGTCTCAAGTTATTGATCACAAGTGCTGCAAGAGCCTCACCCTCAACGTCTTCTGCGATGATAAGCAAAGGTCTGCCTGATCTTGCTACTTGTTCAAGAACAGGAACTAGATCATGAGCAATATTGATTTTTTTGTCAGCGCACAAAACGAAAGGTTCTTCTAAATTAGCTTCCATTCTATCTGAGTCAGTTACGAAGTAAGGAGAAATATAGCCTTTATCAAACTGCATTCCTTCTACAACTTCTAATTCTGTTGACATTGATTTAGATTCTTCAACAGTGATAACACCATCTCTACCAACTCTTTCCATAGCTTCAGCGATTAGTTTACCTACTTCGCTATCATTAGCCGCAGAAATTGTCGCTACTTGCTCTATGTCTCTAGATGACTTAACTTGTTTTGCCATCTGCTTAAACTCTTCTGTTACTAGTTGAGTCGCTTTATCCATGCCTCTTTTGAGAAGTACAGGATTTGCTCTAGCAGCAAGATGTCTCATTCCCGCTTCAACTATTGCACCAGCAAGAACTGTAGATGTCGTTGTACCGTCACCAGCAATATCATTAGTTTTGGTAGCAGCTTCTTTGATAAGAGCAGCACCAGCGCTTTCGAATTGGTCTTCTAGTTCTGTAAGTTCTTTTACGATAGTGACACCATCACGAATTGATTGTGGTGCACCAAATTTTTTCTCTAGAATCACATTGCGTCCAGCTGGACCAAGTGTTACAGCAACTATATCAGCCACTGTTTGAACGCCTTCAGCAAGCGCTCTTCTAGCCTCGTCTCTTCTTAGAATTTTTTTAGCCATGATTAAATCTCCTTTTGTCTAAATTAACTTTCGATGATTGCAAGAATATCTTTTTCAGAAATGATCAATAACTCTTTGCCATTGATTTTCAATTCTGTTCCAGAATATTTAGAGTAAAGAACTCTATCGCCTTCTTTAACTTGAAGCGCTTGTCTTTCACCTTTCTCGTTTGCTTGTCCAGGACCTACAGCCGTTACTATCCCTTCAAGTGGTTTTTCTTGTGAACTACTTGGTAGATAGATACCGCCTTCAGTCTTTTCTTCAGCTTCCGCTTTTTCAACAACAATCTTGTCGTTAAGTGGTTTTAATTTTTTCTTGGTTGCCGTTGCCATATGTATTTACCTCCTATGTGATAATTAGGTTACAAAAACCCTTTACAGGACTGGATTCTAGCATGTTCAGTGTTAATAGTTTATTTAAAAGTTTATTAACGCATTAGTATTTCTAGCTGATCTTTCAAAGACTGCTAACTTGTAAAGCCCAGAATCAAGAAAATTAGATTCTTATTGTCTCGGTTGTTTGGTTTAAATCCTAGGATCTTAGTACTAATTTTTTCCCAAAAACCTTGTTATACCTAGGTTTTTCGGCTTAGTCATATATGTAAATATCAGCGATTGACCAGGCTCTAGACCACTAGCTAAGGGGGAACTTTAACTTTGGGTAATTATTGTGAGGAAGAAATCAACCATAGTTTTATTTTTATTTGTTTTGTTGTTTTTACAACTTGATGCAAAGGCTCTCTTGGTGAAGCCGGATATTAAGTTTAGCGACAACGAGATAGTCCTAAAATACAAAAAGCTCAGTAAATCTAATACTCAAGCTTGGGCTGACGATGAGTTCTTGTATAAGTTAAGTCAGCAATATGGCTTGGTGGATGATAGTGCAAGTCGTATAAATATTTTACACAGACAAATTCAAGTCGCTAAGAAAAGCCACAAAATCAAAAAATTACATAAACTCAAAAAAATTAAAAAAGAACTTCAAGCAGAAATGGCTGTTTTAAAACTAGACAAAGAAATTTCTAGAGAAACTTTAAAAGCAGTAATCGAAAAATTAAACGAAGAAAAATTTACTTATGGTGGCTATCGAGTAGAAAAAGCTTATGTCAACCAATTGTTTGAAATCAATGCTGTGGATTCAAATACTGTTAATGATCCTCAAGTCGATCAACAATGGATAATGAGCATAGTTGAGCCTGATGCCTTGTGGGATAAAACCGAAGGTGAAGGAGCTGTAGTCGCAGTTATCGATACTGGTGTTGATTATAATCACGAAGATTTAGCTGCAAATATTTGGTCTAACACAGATGAGATTCCAGGAAATGGAATTGATGATGATGGCAACGGTTACATCGATGATGTGCGTGGTTGGGATTTTATAGATCAAGCTGCCAGTAATTGTGCTGCCAACGAAGACTGTTCTGGAGAAGACAATGAACCTATGGATGTTAATAGTCATGGTACTCATGTCTCAGGTATCATCGCTGCTGTCAAAAATAATGGTAAAGGCGTTACAGGAATTGCTCCAAAAGCCAAGATTATGCCGCTTAGAGCTGGCTATTCGACAGGCTTTTCAGGGTTTTTGAAAACCACAGATATTTTAGAAGCTTTGACTTACGCTATCAATAATGATGCTGATGTAATCAATATGAGTTTTGCTGGTTATGAACTTGATGTTCTTCAAGAAGTTTTGAATCTCTCTTATGATTTAGGTATAGTTGCAGTTGCCGCTGCTGGAAACAATTCTAGTGATTATCCTATTTATCCAGCTGCACTCAATTCTGTGATTGCAGTGGGAGCTACTGCTGATGGTACAGCAAAATCTTATTTTTCTAATTACGGTTCTTGGGTAGATATAGTTGCTCCTGGTTCATGGCTTTTGAGCACTGTTCCTAATAATGCATATGGCAATAAAAGTGGAACGTCTATGGCATCACCGGTTGTAGCTGGAATTGTTGCTCTCATCAAATCCAAAAACAAAACCAAAGAATTAACAGTGGCGCAAGTTAGATCCTTGTTGGATTCTGGTAGCATGGAAACAACTTTCAAAAGAGACAGTAGTTCTGGATTAACTATTCGCGGTGCAACTGCCAAGATTAATTTTCCTCTTGAAGTCGATGAATTGAATGTTCCATCTAATGTACTTATTGGTGAAGCTGTAACATTTAGTGCAAAAGCATCAGATCCATCAAGTGAGATAGTTTCATATGAATGGAGATCTAATCTCAACGGTACTTTAAATGATCAAGCAAGTTTTTCTGTTTCTGGTTTGAATATCGGCGCTCATACAATTAGTGTTAGAGCTCTTAATGCAGCTGGTCAATGGTCAAATCCTGTCTATAAGTCAGTTACAGTTGGTGATACTCGTGGAGTTGAACCTTTTGGATTGGTTGATAGATTTAAGATGGCAATTTTCAAAAATAATCAATTACAGCGTTTGGCTGCTAGAAGTTCGAGTGCGTCTAAACCTCAAATTAGAGCTTATAAGTGGGTTTCTAGTAGAGATGGTCAGGTGAGTAGTTCAAGAATTTTAGATTTTAATAGATTGTCTTCTGGCTATCACAAAATCTCTTTATCTGTGATGGATAGATCTGGGGTTTGGTCTAGTCCTCTTACTAAAGTTTTGAATGTGAATTAGAGATGGTCCCAAATCGCCCATGTGTCATCCTGAGGAGTGGACGAAGTCCACGACGTCAGGATCCACATACCTTGATGCATCGTGGACCCTCACGTCGCTGCTTTGCAGCTCCTCAGGGTGACGGCAAGCGAGATCGCCACACCGCTTTGCTGCTTGCTCGCAATTACACTAAATTTAATTGCTATAATTAGTGCAATGAAGAAATTTATAATTGCCTCCTTAGTTTTCTCTTGTTTACAATTTAGTTCAGTCAAAGCAGAAGAAGGCAAATGCTGCCCGCCAAACCCTGCAATGAGGCAAGTTACGGTAAGTGGTACTGCCACTCTCAAATCTGCTCCAGATATGGCTAGTGTAAGCCTATCTATAATCAGCCGCCACAAAGACTTTAAACTATGTAGCGATGACAATACCAGAATAGCCAAAGAAGTTTTAACTGCTGTTAGATCCCTAGGCATACCAGAAAAAAATATCAAGATGCGTAATCTAAATATCAACGAAGAGTTTGAATATGACGGTGTTAAACAAAAAAATATTAAAAAAGGTTTTATAGCTAATCGTGCTTTTAGTGTGGAAATCAAAAAAGCAGATTTATCTTTCGGTGATACTTTAACCGATAAAGTTGCTCAAGTAGTTAATGCTGTTGTTCAAAATGGTTCTAACCAACTTCAAAATGTAAGCTATGGATTGGAAGATCCTCGTAAACTCAGTAACCAAGCACTTTCTGATGCTGTGGCTGATGCTAAATCTAGAGCAGAATTGATGCTTAGTCCTCTAACAGCAACACTTGGTGCTGTGCAATCAATTAATGAAAATACTTACAGACCTTATCCTATGGTCAAGTCATTTGCTCGTATGGATATGATGGTTGCAGAGGGAGCCTCATCAAGCATGCCGAGTCCAGAATCTTTTAGCGAAGGCGACATCGAAGTAACATCTAATGTCAACGTGACTTTTGAAATCAAATAATCCTAGTTTTGATATTGTTGTAGTAGGCGCTGGTATTGCCGGCTTATATTTAGCTTATGAGCTTGAGAAAGCTGGTCAGAAAGTGCTGTTAATAGAGTCTAGTGATAGAGTCGGAGGTACCTGGTTAAGTAAAGCCTATCAAAATTCTATTTATGAATTTGGTCCAAACACACTGATGAATCATTCCGAGATTTTGCTTAGATTGATACATGAATTGGGTTTAGAAAATGAGCTTTTGCAAAGTGAATTAAAAAAGTCGAAAAGATATTTGTATCAGCATTCAAGACTCAAAGAAGTTCCAGCAAATCCCGCCGCATTTTTATTTAGTGATATTCTTAGTCTTCAATCCAAACTAAGTATTTTTTTAGAGCCATTTTCTAAGCCAAAATCGACAAATTATGAAGAGACGGTTTATGAGTTTATATCAAGAAAATTTAGTCCAGAAATTGCAACTAATCTTGTTGGACCGGCGTTGCAGGGTATTTGGGCAGGTGATATCAAAAGGCTTTCAGCAAAAGCTGCTTTACCGAAGTTATATGAATTAGATCAATGTCATGGATCTATTATTAAAGGTTTGTTTCAAAACAAAGCTAAAGCAAAAATCCCATTAGCAAGTATCAATTTCAAACAAGGTTTGGAGTTTTTATGTCATAAGCTAGCAGATAAAATTACCCATATCAAACTTAATTGCAAAATCAAAAATATAAATTGTGATTTGAATAATTACCAAATAGTTATGGATGATGAAATTATAGAAGCCAAAAAAATAGTTATTGCCACAAAAGCTTTTCAAGCTGCTGATTTGATTAAAAACTTAGATGCAGATTTAGCGTCACAGCTCAACCAAATTTATTACGCACCTATAGCTTTGATTGCTTTTACAATCAAAAAAAATCTTTTTAAAGAAACTGAATCCAAACTTTTTGATGCTTTTGGTATGATCTCTGCTCAGCAAGCGCATTTTACCCTAGGTACGATTTTTGCCTCCCAAGTATTTCCAGAAAGAAACTTAGAAGATGAATATTTGTTTGTTAGTTTTGTGGGAGGCTGCAAAAACTCTCAGATATTAGATTTTCAGTCTAAAGATTTATGGAGTATTTGTTTAACAGAGCATAAAGAAATTTTTGATCAATATGCTATCAAGAAATTAGATTTTGCTGATTTTTCATTTGTCGATAGTACAATCATCCCGAAAGCTATTCCTCAATATAACTTGGGTCATCAAGAAATCATCAGTACAGTTGAGGATCACTTGGCTTTTTTAGATAATTTGTTTTTAGTTGGTAATTATTTATCGGGTGTATCAGTGCCTGATACACTAAAAAGATGCGAAGAAATTAAAATGGACATTATGGATAGAGCAAGGAGTTTTGTATGATTTTTGAGGGAATGTGGAAGGGAGTTGTTTTTGGATTTGCAGTTTTGACTTTTATTGGGATTATGTTTTTTACGGTTTTTTCAAAAATCATGCCTGGTATTAATGATGAAGGCGAAGAAATTAATCCAAAAGACATGTAGATTAAGATATTTCCAAAATGTTTAAAAATTATTAAAAAGCCTCTTGCGTAAGCGCTTAACTCATGTTAATATTTTATTTATAATCAGTTAAAGGCTTTAAAGAGGGGG
>JAJTHA010000114.1 GCA_021299565.1 Candidatus Caenarcanales bacterium | reverse complement strand
CAAGAAAAAGTAGCTGAAATTGAAAAAGATGCCTATGAAAAAGGTTATAAAGATGGTCAATTACAAGGAATTCAAGAAGCAAATTCTGCTATCAAAAATATTCTTATCGATTGCAAATCAGTACTTGAAAGTATTGAAAAAGAAAGAAAAGAATGCCTTGAAGACGAAGAAGAAAAAGTATATTTCACAATTAGCAATATCGCAAAACAAATCCTCAAAAAAGATCTTGAGTTAAATCCAAAACTATCACTGGATTTTATCAAAGCTGCTATAGACTCTTTAGAGCACAAGCTAAACATTAGTATTTATTTGGAACCAAACACGGCAAGTAAAATCAATGAAGTTAAATCTTTAATTCTGCAAGATTTCCCTGGTCTTGAAAACCTAAATATCATAGGTGATTCAAAACTAAAAGCCGGTGATCTAATTGTAGAGTCAAATAGAGAGAAATTAGATTTAAGATTAGAGAGTCAATTTGAACAGTTGATGAAAGAGATTTGTCAAAAAAATAAATGAAGCTAGATTTTGAAAAATTAAATGAAAAAATTTCAAACGCTGACTGCAAAAGGACTTTGGGGCGTATAACCAAAATCGTTGGACTTATGCTGGAAGCACAGGGCTTACACGTTGAATTAGGAGAATTATGTTTGATTAGATCAAACAACGCCACTATCGAAGCCGAAGTAGTGGGTTTCAAAGATGATCAAGCACTATTAATGCCACTAGCTGAAATTCACGAAATCAAGATGGGCGCTGAAGTAACTCCAACCAAAGAACAAGTACATGTAAGAGTAGGACCAAATCTTGTCGGCAGAATTATAAATGCACTAGGTGTACCATTGGATGAAGGTTTTGAACTTAGACTACATCATCAAGTCAATCAATGGCAAAAGACTATTAATCCACTCAAAAAATCTCGCATCACCGATAAAATACATTTTGGAGTCAAAGCACTTGATGGTATGCTCAGTTGCGGTAAGGGACAGAGATTGGGGATCTTTGCTGGATCAGGAGTCGGCAAAAGTACTCTTATGGGCATGCTTGCCAGAAACTCATCAGCCGATATCAACGTGATCGCTCTAGTCGGTGAACGAGGAAGAGAAGTTAGAGAATTTATTGAAGAGTGTCTTGGAGAAGAAGGACTCAAAAAATCTATAGTAATTGTTGCTACCGGCAATGAACCAAGTTTAGTAAGAATCAAAGCTGCTATATTCGCTCACTCAATTGCGGAATACTTCAGAGATGTGATGGGCAAAGATGTATTATTGATGCTTGATAGCGTTACTCGTGTTGCTCTTGCTCAAAGAGAAATTGGACTTGCGGTAGGTGAACCACCAGCAACCAGAGGCTTTACTCCGAGTGTTTTTGCATTATTGCCAAAACTACTTGAAAGATCCGGAACCAGTGACAAAGGTAGTATTACAGCACTATACACAGTACTTGTAGAAGGCGATGACATGAACGAGCCTGTCAGTGACCTTGTTAGGGGCGTTCTTGATGGGCACATAGTTTTGTCTAGAGACCTCGCTCACAAAAATCATTATCCTGCTATTGATATATTACAGTCCGTCAGTAGAGTTATGCCAAGCATAGTAGACAAAGAGCATATGCAAGCGGCAGGTCAAATACGCTCATTTATGGCTACATATAAAGACGCTCAAGACCTGATTAATATTGGAGCCTATCAAAAAGGTTCAAACCCTGACATAGACAAAGCAATTAAAGCTTACCCAAAAATCAATTCATTATTGAGACAAGCAACTGAAGAAGATGTCAGCGAAGAAGAAACTTTAAGACTTATGAAAGCTGCTCTTAGTTAAACTAAGCTTTTGCAGAAGCCCACTCTTTGATTTGCGGCACTTTAGAATCCAAGAATTTCATAAAACCGCCTTTGAGAATAAATTCTTTTTTGAGTTCATCAAGTTCAAATTTATAAGTTTTTGAAGCAGTAGTTAAAGTCTGACCAATCACATCAATTTCAATCTTTGATTGACTTTGAGCAATTTCATTGATTTCAGTTTCTGTTAGTTTTATTGGAACTACACCATTGTTGTAACAATTCTCTTCAAAAATCCTAGCAAAGCTAGCAGCTATAACAGCCTGAAAGCCTCTATCTTGAATAGCCCAAACAGCATGCTCTCTTGATGAACCGCAACCGAAATTTTCTAGAGTCAAAATGATATTGCAATCTTCATGCTCGATAGCATCTAGTGGATTACTAGGAAGATCTTCAAACAAAAATTTACCAAGACCAGTTTTGGAAATACCAGTAAGGTGTCTTGCGGGTATGATTTGGTCAGTGTCTATGTTTGAAGTTAAAATTGCTAACGTTTTGCCTTGAATTTGCATGCAAATAATTCTAGCATGCTCGATTCAAACTTATGTTTGACTCTGATACATCAAACTCTTTGTCTGGATTAATTACTGTTAGGAAATTAGCGTTAATTAAATTAGCAATTTTTTCAGCATAGCTTTGCTTGAAATATGGTTTATCCAAAATTAATGTTTCACCAAATTTTTGAGAGGATTCGATAATCGCCATAATTAAATTAGCAATATCATCATCTGCATCAGTTTTATTGCTTTTCACTAATTTTCTATTACTAAGAGGTATTTTGAAAACTTTTCTTTTAATCTCTAAAAAATACTGTCCTGGATTTCTTGGGTCTTTTTCAAATGCAGTATCTTTAACCCGTGGCAGAAGTTCTTGTAACTGTTTTTTCTCTTCAGCAGTAAAGCTGATCATTCTGTTGCATTGATCATAACCTAAAGTACCAGAGGATTTGCTTTGAAGCGGTAAATATTCGTAAGTGTTCGCTGAATTTAAATGAATCATCACGTCAATTGCCATCGCTTCTTCGTGATGAGAATAATCTATTTTTGACTTATTTTTACCAATACATAATGCTTTACCAGAATCTCCCATCAAACAAAAACCTTTGATAAGATCATAATCCGCCAATCTTGACAAAACCAAACCCGCTCTTCTTTCATTAAATGGTCCCAAACCTGGTCCCTGATTAGTATTCCCATGCTGCAATAATGTCAATTTATGCACAACCTCTGATGATAGTTTTTGATTTGACAAAAGCCACTTAAACCAATCTCTTGCAAGGATTTGTATTGTTTGACCTTGATGGTCTTCGTATGAATGAATCATTTGATCAGGATTTGAATTGGCAGCAAGCTTAGATAGAAACCTTTTTTCTTGAGGTCCTAGTTTTCTAATTTCATTAGTACTAACCACCCTCAATTCTGGATTAAGTGGGTGACCGATTTCCCAACTGGCAATTTTACCTTCCATGGCTTTGTGAATTTGCCTGCGTCTTTGACTTAAAAGTTGAGCGTCCCGTAAAGCCTTCGGCAAAGATTCACCCGTAGCATTGCTGTGGCGCGAAGCAACTCTAAAAGCCTGCCAAAAACCTTCTTCTCTAAAAATTTTAGAATCAAATAAACTATGAATTAGCTTAGCTTTAACCATTAACCCAATACCATATTAATATTGCCTTAATATTCTGGCAATTGTATAGATATATTAAGCCCGCTTAAGGTTAAGGGGGGATTAAAAACTGGATCCTTACGTCGTCCTTTATTGTGCATAATTTGATTAATTTAAAGTTTCTAGCATAGAGCGCAAAAACATGACTTAAGTCATGTTTTTGCTAGGTTCAATATGAATCAAAATCTCTGCATGCCCAAATTTTTCAATAATTTTATCTTCGATTTGATGACTTAAGTCATGAGCCTCCTGCAAAGAATCAGTTGCAAACCTAATCGTCATCTCCAGATAGTTACCCTTAGAAGATTTGCGGGATTTGAAATCAGCTAGAGAAGCGACTTTGGGGCTAGCTAAAATCATCTCTTTGACATCATCGATTTTGATCCAAGCCTCATCAACTAGAACAGGAATGATATCAGAAAGTATCATCCAACCACTTCTCATAATCACCGCTGCAATTAAAAGCCCCAGAGCAGCATCCAACCACAAATGCCCTTGAGTAATAAAAAATACACTAGCAAGAATCGAAATCGTTACCAAAATATCCGAAAAAGTATGTTTGGCATCTGCAATCAGCAATTGACTTTGAAGCTTGATGCCTTGCTTATATTCATACAACCAAACAAAAATATTTATCACCAAAGTTGCAAGCAGCATATAAAAAACTTCAGAAGTTATATGCGGAAGATCGCCTGGATTAAAAAATCTCATTACTGATTTTTCGATCAATTCAAAAGACGCCAGCGCCAAAAAAGCAACTACCGCAAGCGCTCCGAGGGTCTCAAATTTGCCATGCCCGTAAGGATGATCTTCGTCTGGCGGCTCTGAAGCAAGTTTGATCATGACAAGAGCAACGATATTGTTGAGTCCATCTATGCTTGAATGCACCGCATCACCGATAATGCTCATTGACCCTGATTTAAAACCAATGATGAATTTGATAGTCATCACCAAAAGATTCAAAACTAGCACCAACAAAAGTATTTGTTTTACTTTCTTGGAGGCTTTGTCGTGGTCTATATGCATATGCAAAGTGGCTTTAATTCTAGCTCAAAAAGCGTTGATAACACTGGCTTCTCACTAAGGTATTAACCAGTTAGGCGCTTCCGTGCTATTATCTTGCTTGATGACTAAGGTCGATTTTAACTTTGATAATCTTCGTTTTGCTCTAGCTGCATTTAGGCAATTACCTGCTGAGTCTCAGGAAATCATTGAAAACGCTATTGCCATCACGCGTGAAGGTGACTCTAGGTCCAATTTCGCAAACGCCGAACAACTAAGAAATGCTATTCGAAAAGCAAGTGTTTTTTCAGAAGACAGTCGGTTTCCAGATGTCATTGCTAATGCTTTTGATTTTGTCATAAGAAGACCAGTCTCCTTAGATAAAAATAAATTGAAAGCAAGAATTGAAGCACTTCTAAATCAAATGAAAGAAACTGGTCTTAAGATTAACCCTGATGATTTTCCAATTTCTTTTCAAGCCCTAAAGCAAGACCCTATACTAATTTCACGCTTGCTTAGAACCTATACTGCTAGTGCACTTATTTCTCCAAACTTTGAGATTCTTGTTCAAGTAACCTTAGAAAAGCTTTCAAAAGATAGTCTTTTTGATCCAATTGGACGAGAAAGCATCAAAGAATCATTAGCCGAATTAGAGGAGAAATTAAAAATTGTTTCTGGTGATGAGACTGAATTAAAAACGACAAGGGACCAATTACTCAAACTTCTCGCCTTAGAAAGCCTAAAAAAGACTTATCAAAAAGATTCAGATCATCTTTCTATGCTTCATGATGAAGATTTAGCCAACGATGCTCCGTATTTGGATTTACTCAGTGGATATCTGGCTACTTATTTCATGCCTAATTTTTTATCTACAGAACACGATAGAAAGTTTTTGCTGGTAGATAAATCCCATGTCGTTAAACGTTTCTATGAAATAGTAGATGAGATTTGTGAAAATGTTTTTTCGCAAAGAGTCACATTGATCCAAAAAGACTTCAGAGATTTTGATCAAGGTCTAGAAGCAAATTCCATAGGAACAATCAGAATGTCAAATATCAGCTCCTTTCTAAGCCATGATATCTTTGAAGGCGATAATTTTTTTGACCGATTAGATAAATTATTGATGCCAGGAGGAAAAATGATTTATCTCATCCGCCATAAAGAAAACTCGAGCAGCAAGGATATTGATGTGCCGAAGCTAATTGCCAATCCTGAACAATACGATTTTTCAATTTGCAAAAAAGGTTTATTGGACTTTGGTTTAGTCATGAATCTTTTACAAGGAGCTTATACAAAGGGTTATACAGCACAAATTGGTCATTTTGACAAAATGGGTAATTTTATTGAGGGCAAAAGTGGTTATTTCGATAAAGCAACAGTACCAACAGAATTGATACTAAGAAAAGCGAAGTAAATTCAATCTAACCTAAAACTGAAGCAGCAATAGAATTAGAGATCTCACCTAAAAGCTGCATGCCAAAAACTCCAACATCAATCAAAACCAATAATGTCAAAACAAAAGCAGATTTGATACCAAGCCCTGGACAGACAGTGTCATCAAGCTGTTTGACAGCAGTAGAAGGAGCATCTACCACCATGATTTTGACAAAATACAAATAATAGAAAAGTGCAACTAAAGATCCAAGTAAACCAACTATTGCCAAAAGCTGTCCTAGACCAGTTCCTGAAGCAAACGCTGAAGAGAACAAGAAAAATTTAGCAATGAAACCAGCTGGTATAAAAGGTAGACCTGCAAGATTAATTAAGCAAAGCGATGTAGCGATAGTCGCCAAAGGACGCTTTTGAATTAAACCAGCGTAGTCATAAATCTTGTCACTATGAGCCACTTGCTCGAAATAAATAGCACCCAGAAAAGCGCCGGTGTTCATGATCGCATAAATAGTCAAATAGTTAATAAGACCACTGATGCTTTCTTGATTACAAACAGCAAGCCCAATCAATAAATAACCCGCCTGAGCAATTGAAGAATAAGCCAGTAATCTTTTGAGCGAGCCTCTAGACAGCATCTGCACAAGACCAACGTAATTACCAAGAATAATAGAAGCGATTGCGATTGTTGAGAATAGAACAAAATTTAGATCAGTGACAATTAGAGAAGTAAATAATCTAATTGCAAGCCCAAAAGCTGCGGTCTTAGAGACCACAGAAAGAAAAACAGTAGTAGTAGTTGGAGCTCCTTGATATACATCTGGGGACCAATTATGAAAAGGTACTGCGCCTAATTTAAAGGCGATAGAAAAAATAAAACAAACTGAAATCAAGATCAAAAGTGGCATTGAGACCAATCCGAAAGCATTTAGATTTGCAAGTATTGATGAAACTTGTTTGAAGTTGGTAGCGCCGGTAAGACCATAAATAAAAGCAATTCCCAAAAGTAAAATAGAAGTTGCTACAGACGAACTTACTAAGTATTTGATACCAGCTTCATTAGAACCTTTATTGAGTCTTGCGTATGAAGCAAGCAAAATCGCACACAGCCCCAAAGTTTCTAGTGCTACAAATAAAAACAATAAGTCATTAACCCCAGTAAGCAAACCTGCTCCTAGTGAAGCTCCTAGAAAAATCGGATAGTATTCAGCTGGGCTTTCGATTACTTTGAGATATCGTTGCGAAGACAAAACAATCACGAAACTAACCGAATAAATCAAAAACCTAAAAAACACTGATAAAGCATCGCTATTAAAACTACCAAACATTATTGGGGTTGGCTTTGTACCCAAAAGCTTGAGGCAAGCAAGACTAGCCAAGGCAAAAAACACAGCAGTAATTCCAGCTGTGTGATTTTTCAATTTGTTAAATACAGAAAAAATCAGGCTAAGCAAAATCCCCACGACGATAATAAGTTCTGGACTAAGTAATTGAGCTATAAGTGATAGATTCATAGAACTCAATTGTAAGCACAAAAGTTGAAGCTGTCATTAGGTTATTATCTGTGGGATTTGTAGGCGAGCCACATCCGTGGAATAATATAAATATATGTTGAGTCTCTTGAGAGTCTTAATAGTACTATCCAGCACACTTGTTTCATTGGCCGTAAATGCCAATGACGATGTCTTTGTGCCTCAAGGCAAAGCACCCAAACTAACTGGCGATGGGCAAAAAATTTTTTATGAATTGGTTAGCGAAAACATCAGACCAGATCAAGATGAGTTTTATGTAGTTTCAATTTTTGGCACTAATACTAATGCTAGAGCATTAATTAAAAGATCAACCAACACTAGAGCTAGTGAGCTGTATACAGAGGCCGTATCCTATGGTATCGGTGATGAAATAGCAGAAGATCTTGTCATAGAATCTATAAGTTTTCCAATGCGAGAACTCACTGTCAAAAGAGAATCAACTGGTGAAATTTTTGGGCTCAAACTTAGTTATGGAGACGCAGTCTCAAGACTTATCAAAAGAATTAATTAATAAAAGCTATAATCTATTTTAATGATCAAGATTAGCAAATTTATTATCACTGCAGCGCTTATTATTTCTGTAGCTATAGATGCTCATGCAGCAAGTATTTTGCCTTATGAAACACTTTTTGGTGATGTAAAATTTCCAGTTTATGCAAAAACCGGAAATAAAGCTATTTTCAAATATAAAGTCGACAAAGGTGCTGTCGGTGAGATTAATTCTAGTGAAGCTATCGGCTATGTAGAAGAAGTATTAGACATGTGGGCAGCTCAAGGAGCAATTGAATTTGACAAAGTAGGAGATGGCTTACTGAATGAGGATATCAATGCCAACAATGACTACAATAGTTTTCTCAACCCCTCTGACCCAAATGGTTTCAGCCCTGTAATTTGGGATGCTGACGGTTCTATCATCGAAGACCTTTATGGAGCTAGCAGCAAAAATTCTGTTTTAGGATTTGCTGGGGCTACTTTTTATTCGAATAATTTCTCAAATATAGAAGAATCAATGTCGTTTTTCAATGGTTATTTGTTTCAACAAGATGTTTTAAATGAAAACGCAGCTGGCGTTCGTTCAATTTTTAGAACAACTATACTTCATGAGTTTGCTCATATGTTTGGTCTTGATCACACTCAAGGCGGAAACAATGATGGTTTTATCAAAGCTGGTCGCGGAGAAATTAGCTATAACGAACTGACCGATGTGCCGGTGATGTTTCCAGTCGCCGCAAACCCTCTTGTAGAACTGCAGCAAGATGATATCGCTTCTGTTAAATCAGCTTATCCAAGCTCTAGTGATTCTAGTACTTTTGGTAAAATCACTGGTAAATTATTGAAAAACGGCAAAGCTCTCAAAGGTGTGAATATCGTTGCTTTCAAAGCAGACGACACAAATCCACGCAAGAAAGCTGTAGCTTGTCCAAGTGATGTTGATGGCAAAGGACAAGGAAAATTCATTATCCCTAATCTTGTACCTGGACAATATATTGTTTACGCTGAGCCCATCAATTCTGATTTTATAGAAGGCTCCTCTATTGGTAGTCACACTCCAATTAAAGCTAGTCAAATGAACACCGGGTTTTATATGGGCGACAAGAATCAAATGCTGATCACCAAAGATCTAGACAAAGGTGTTACAAATGCCCTAAGAATAACTGTTTCAGCTGGCTCTAGCACTGATCTTAATTTTGAAACCAATAACTCTAGTGGTAGCGGTGGTAGTGACGGAGAACCAGGCACCCAAACTTTTATTCTTGGAGGCAGAGTACTTAATAGAACGGCTTTTGCTTACAACGGTAGATTTGCTCGCTATAAAATGAAGATAGTGAATTTATTTAAAGGCGAGACTCGTAATTTGAGCTTTAGTTCTAGTTATCCAGATCTAATTCAATTTGCACCAGAGACTATAAGCTTTGTAGGTAAATCTAGAAGAATCGATGTAATTTTGGCTCCCCTAGAAAAGTTTGTTGCAGAATTTCCTGAGCTAAATGATCTTCAATATGCCGAAATCCCAATTACAGTTACTGATTTAGATTCAGGTTATTCAGAAGAAACCTTTATAGAAGTGCTTTAATTCATTCGGGACGCCTAAGTCTTCACTTTAAAGTCACTGCGAGCCGCGATAGCGGCGTAGCAGTCCAGAATGCATTAGGTAGCTGGATCGCCACGCCTCCTGCGGAGGCTCGCGATGACTTTAAACAAAATCACGCTGCTAACTTTAACTCATCTTGCCTAGCAACCTCATCAGCATCTTTAGCTTGCTTCAAAAGCTCCAGTTGTTTTTTCCAGCCACGCTCTATGCCGTCTTTCACTTGTTTGACCCAAACATACTCACCATCAGCAGTTTTGGGTTCTACAGAAGTCGGCGTAAACTCTGTCACTTCATCGCCCTCTTCTCGAACAACATTAGGACTGATTTCTACCCAAGTACCAGATTTAAGACTATCAGTGGTTTCTCTTTCTGCTTTATTGTCAACCAAAATTCTAGAAGGTTTGAGACCCTTTAAGACAGCTGCTTTGCTCGGATCTTGAGCAATAGCAAGATCTATCATCGCAGGAGGATGCTTACCAAGTTCACCTTGTCCTGGACTCCAGCGCACATTTTCTCCAGTAAAAAATGATTTGACTTTTGAAAAAGCAAAACTTGGACTTGCCACAAAAACCTTATGAGCAGTAGCTTTGATCTTGGTGATTAATCCTAAATTATCCGGATGATCAGGAAATTTTGTGAAGTCTTTGTTCAAGTCAGACTCAAGATCTTCTCTTCCTAAAGTTGCAGTGATATATGGTTTGATCGATGGATCAGAGTTAACAATTGTTTTTCCGTATTCTCTGTAGTTTCTTGTTGAGGCGATTATAATATAGCCCTTACTCGTAAGATCTTGTAGAACCTCTTTAACACCAGGTCTCAGAACATAACTAATATCTTCTTTAAGAGTATTGCGCGGATCATCAGCTTTGATAGTGACGAGCTTTCTATCACCCATGGAATTAATTTGTTTGCTAAGTTTCTTAAGTTTTTTTGGGCTCATTTTGTCACCAGCGACTAATGTCTCATCCACATCAAAAATAATTACTCTATCTTCAGGATTACCCTGGAATCTGATATTGGCCTTACTAAGAGTTTTGATGTCCGATCTAGAAGGTCCTCTAGTCTCTATTGATTTATTTGCACGTGATTTTTTGGAAACACGGCCAGAAGATATCTTGTCGACATCACTAGTTGTGCTTCTACTAGGCTTGAATTTATCGAATAAGCCCGTAACCATTTAACCAAAAACTATTATAGCAATACGTAATGTGTTTGGCAAGGGCGGGTTATTATATATTGAGGCAATTATCTAGGACTCAAAGTGGTTAAAAAGTCTCCCACTCATCATCTTAAAATCAGCGACCTAGTAAATAGGTATTCTAAATACGCTATTAAGCAATTATCAAGACGGGCTTTGGCACAAGGCTTTAACCAATTGGCTAACTATTTAGATCAAATCATCAAATTATCAAACGGAACTGCTCCAAAAGGATTTAAACAAACTGCTAGAGGCAAAAAATCAGCGGAGTTCTTTTTAATCAACCAAGTTTCTAGGGCAATACTAGAAGCTAAATTAGAATTAAAGCGAAAACAAGAACAAGATTTTATTAACATGCAGACCTTAGGTGCTTT